>CALGIY010000279.1 GCA_937914965.1 uncultured Thermoanaerobacteraceae bacterium
TGGACAAAAATCTACTGGAACGAACAAACCAGGGCACTCACCGTTGATGGAGAAAAGATCACCTTTCCCTACACCATCCAGGCCATAGGAGATCCAGATAGGATGGAATCCGGGCTGCGCCTGATGGGAGGGGTACTCGACAACCTGGCCATCTACGATATCCGCCCTACTGTCAAGCAGGTAGATAGATTGAACCTGACCACTGCCACTATTCCTGATGCCAAATACCTGCGAGCAAAAAAATAAGCCCGAAAAATCGGGCTTTATTCATTCTTAACTCTGGCGCCTTAGAAGAAAATAGTTCATACTGTCTGTCAGTGCCTGCCAGCTCGCTTCGATAATGTTTTCTGATAGACCCACTGTGCTCCAGGTTCCTTTAGAATCCGCGGATTCTATTAAAACCCGCACCTTAGCACAGGTACCATCCTTGCCATCCAGAACACGTACCTTATAGTCCACAAGGCGCATCTCTTTAAGGGATGGGTAGAATCCCTCCAGGGCTTTTCTGAGGGCATTATCCACCGCATTTACAGGGCCATCCCCTTCAGCCGCAGTGTGCATCACCTGGTCCCCTACCTTGAGCTTAATCATCGCCTCGGAGTTGATGATCTCTTCACCTCTGCCGTTAGCCGGTCTCTTCTCCACCAGAATTTTCAGGCTTTCCAGGATAAAGAACTCTTTATACTGTTCCAAACCCCGGCGCAGCAGAAGTTCAAGGGATGCTTCTGCCCCCTCAAACTGGTACCCGCGATACTCCAATTCTTTTATTTCACTGCTTAAACGGCGGGTGGACTCAGTATCCTTGTTTAAGTCCAGCCCGAATTCCTGCGCCTTATAGCTGATATTGCTCGCTCCTGCCAGTTCTGAAACCAGGACACGCCTCGTGTTCCCCACCAATTCTGGCTCTAAATGTTCATAAGTGGTAGGGTCCTTTAAAATGGCACTGACATGGAGCCCACCTTTATGAGCAAAAGCACTTGAACCCACAAAGGGTTGGCTGCCCAATGGGGTCATATTGGCGATCTCACTCACATAGCGGGAAACCTCAGTAAGCCGCCGCAGGGACTCGTTGCTCAGACACCTGCGGCCCATCTTCAACTGCAGGTTGGGAATCACCGAGCAGAGGTTAGTATTACCACACCGCTCCCCGAACCCGTTGATGGTTCCCTGGACCTGGACTGCACCACACCTGACAGCTGTCAAACTGTTAGCCACAGCCAGTTCACCGTCATTATGGGCGTGAATCCCCAGGGGAGTATCGATCTTCCCTTTTAAAAGAATGAGCACCTGCTCCACTTCCTGGGGAAGCATACCCCCATTGGTGTCACAGAGCACAATCCAGTCCGCACCAGCAGAGGATGCTGCCTTCAATGTCTCCAGTGCGTAGTTTGGGTTAGCCCGGAAGCCATCAAAAAAGTGTTCAGCATCATAAACAACTTCCTTGCCCCGATCTTTCAAAAAGCGCACACTGTCCCGAATCATGTTGAGGTTTTCCTCTAGGCTCGTTTTAAGAGCAAGAGTGACATGGAAATCCCATGTCTTACCGACAATGGCCACAACTGATGTTTCTGCTTCCAGCAGAGCCTTGATGTTCGGGTCTTGCTCTGCCTTAATTCCCGCCTTCCTGGTTGACCCAAAGGCAGAGATCTTCGCCTGATTTAGTGGTATTTCCTGAACTTTTTGAAAAAACTCCAAGTCTTTGGGGTTGGAGCCGGGCCAGCCTCCTTCAATATAGTGAACCCCTAGTTCATCAAGCTTCCTGGTAATCTTCAGCTTATCATCTACTGTCAGGCTGATCCCTTCACTTTGGGTCCCATCCCGCAGGGTTGTGTCATAAAGATATATTAAATCCCCAAGCTTCTCATCCTCTCAATATATATTCTGCAACCAGGTCCCCCATCTTTGCAGTGGTAACCTGGTTTCCACCAGACTGCATCAGATCCGGGGTACGATAGCCATCAGACAGCACCTGGCGCACCGCATCTTCGATAGCCCTTGCTCCATCTTCCATGTTAAAGGAAAATCTAAGCATCAGGGCAGCAGACAGGATCGTGGCCAGCGGGTTTGCCTTCTGCTGACCAGCAATATCTGGAGCCGAGCCATGGGACGGTTCGTAGAGAGCAACCTTTCCCCCGATGCTTGCAGAGGCCAGCATACCGATAGAACCTGTCAAGACACTTGCCTCATCGGTCAGGATATCCCCAAAAGTGTTCTCAGTGACGATCACATCAAACTGCGCAGGTCTACGCACTAGCTGCATAGAGCAGTTATCTACATAGATGTGCTCCAGTTCCACATCCGGGTATTCCTGTCCGAGCTTAATCATAACCTCTCTCCAGAGGCGGCCGCTGGCCAGGACATTGGCTTTATCTACAGAGGTTAGCTTTTTGCGCCTCTTTTGCGCCATCTGGAAGGCCAATCGCCCGATGCGCACGATCTCCCCAGTTTTATAAACCAGGGTATCCAAGGCCTGCTCCTCCCCATCCACAAACTCCCTCTTTTTGGTCCCGAAATAGAGCCCCCCTGTCAGTTCCCGGACCACCATCAGGTCAAGTCCGGTAACCACTTCAGGCTTTAATGGTGAAGCGTCGATCAGACCGGGAAAGAGAACCGCTGGCCTGATGTTGGCATAAAGCCCCAGCTTCTTGCGCAGGGGCAGCAGCGCCCCCATTTCCGGGCGCAGGTGGACAGGAAGGTGCTCCCATTTGGGACCCCCAATAGCACCCATCAAAATAGCGTCGCTTTCGTTGCAAAGCCGCAGTGTCTCTTCCGGCAGTGGATTGCCGCAGTCATCGTAGGCCGCCCCACCGATTAAAGCATTTTTAAACCGAAAAACGGTATTAAAACGCTTACCCGCGGCCTCTAGTGCTTTCACAGCTTCTGGTACAATCTCTTGTCCGATTCCATCTCCAGGTAACAGTAAAATTTCAGGCACGATCTTTCATCCTCTCACTAACATAGTTGATTAAACCACCCCGGCTGACAATTTTCTGCATAAAAGGAGGAAAGGGTACCGCCTGGTACTCACCAGGATGCGTCAGGTTCTTGATGAGCCCATTGGCTATATCTACCTTCACCTCATCACCCTCCTGCAGAGCTACAGCCGCTTCTGGGCACTCCAGGATAGGCAGCCCGATATTGATGGCATTGCGGTAAAAAATCCGTGCAAAGGTAGAAGCGATCACACAAGATACTCCTGCTGCCTTAATGGCGATCGGTGCATGTTCCCGGGAAGAACCGCAGCCAAAGTTCTTTCCGGCCACCATCACAGAATCTGGCTGGACCCTCCCAGCAAAAGTAGGATCCGCATCCTCCATGCAGTGGGCAGCCAATTCTGAAGGGTCTGAGGTATTCAGATAGCGGGCTGGGATAATCTGGTCGGTATCGACATCCTCACCAAATTTATAAACACATCCCTTAATCTGCACCACCCATCACCTCCTCAGGAGAAGTAATCATCCCAGTTACTGCAGAGGCAGCAGCCACAGCAGGGCCAGAAAGATAAACCTCGCTCTCCGGGTGACCCATGCGGCCAACAAAGTTGCGGTTGGTTGTGGAGAGTGCTCTTTCCCCTTTGGCCAAAATCCCCATATGACCACCTAGACAAGGTCCACAGGTGGGAGTGCTGACCGCAGCACCTGCCTCTACAAAGGTTTCTAGCAGCCCTTCTCGCAGTGCCTGCAGATAAATCTCCTGTGTTCCTGGGATAATGATCACTCTTAGGCGCGGGTGAACCTTTTTGTCTTTCATGATCTGGGCAGCAACGCGGAGATTTATCTGCAG
>CALGIY010000280.1 GCA_937914965.1 uncultured Thermoanaerobacteraceae bacterium
TAGTCATCCACCGCCTCAGTGGTCAAAAAGGGGATATCACCTGTACACACCAGTATCCAGGGACTAGATGTTTCCAGGGCATCCACCCCTGACATAAAACTCTCCAGGAGTGTCGCCCCCGGAAGAGCTAAGAGACACCGGGTCTCCGGTCCATAATAGGATTTAAGTTCCTCGGGACCCACCAAGACAATGTTCTCGACAGACTGACAGTTCTTTAAAGCATCCACCACATAGTCTACCATTAATCTGGATCCAAGAGGAAGCATGGATTTGGCTGGGTTTCCTTCCTCTATCCCACTACCCCCGGCAAGGATTACAGCATCTACTCGCTCGATCATTTTCCAATACCTCTTTTCACTTTTCCGCTTCACCGGTCTGCAAGGACTTGTCCTGGATGTCCCCTTTTTTACGCACGGCTTCTAATAAGCTGTTCTCCGCGTTCTCTATGTGCTCCCAGGCCAGAGCCTCAGCCCGGGCAATATCGCGGTCTCCTAGAGCCTCCACCACTTTCCGGTGTTCATCCAAAGCCTCCCTCATCCTGCCCGGGTGAGCCAGAGAAACCGAACGGAAGCGGTGGATTTCATCTTGGAGATTGCTTAAGATCTGAATCAGGCGATCATTCCTGCTGGCACGATAAAGATTGGCATGAAATTCTATATCTGACTCGATAAAAAGTTTAATTTCCTGCTGGTCGATTAGTTCTGCCTTGCGAACCAGGATCCGCTCCAGTTCTTCTAGTTCCTCATCAGTAATCCTTTCTGCAGCCAAACTGGTTGCCAAAGCTTCTAAGGCTGCCCGGACCTCAAAGACATCGACAATATCCTTGAGAGAGATCCCCGCAACATAAGCTCCTTTACGAGGAACCATCACCACAAACCCCTCTAGCTCCAGCTTACGGATGGCCTCCCGCACCGGGGTCCGGCTTACTCCCAGTTCCCCCGCCAGTTGAGACTCCATCAACCGCTCCCCTGGACGCAGGACACCGCTGATAATCGCCTCCCGCAGTGTATCAAAGACTACCTCCCGTAGGGGTTTGTAAGTATCCAACCTTACGGGCAGCAGTCTCCTTTTTTCTTGATTACCCATTTCTCTCCTCCTTGCTCACTTCTCCAGCAGAGAGTGTCCTGCAGACAAAGACATCCACTCCTGCAGCTTCCTGCAGCTTCATCCCTGCCTGAAAGGCCTCCTTGTGACCCGCAAATACGCCGTAAACTGTGGGCCCACTTCCTGCCATTACCGCCACTAAGGCCCCTAGTTCCAGGAGCTGCTCCTTAAGAGCGGCTATCTCTGGGTGCAGGCCAACTGTAACCTCCTCCAGGTCATTGCCCAAAGAGGAAAGAATCCCTTCTAAATCACCCTTTTCCAGCGCCCTTAGAATACGTGGAGTATATAGATTGTCCCCTTTCTTCTGGTAAAGGCCGTAGATCTCGGCAGTGCTGACATCAAATGTAGGCTTAACCAGCACCACCCAAAAGCGGGGCAGCTGTGGAACTGGGGTTACCTTCTCCCCACGCCCAGATATATGGGCTGTTCCTCCCAGAATAAAAAACGGCACATCAGAACCAACCTGCGCTGCGGCAGTCAACAGCTGCTCATCAGTCAAAGGAAAGTTATATAACATATTGGCTCCGGTCAAGGCTGCTGCTGCATTGCTGCTCCCGCCGCCCAGTCCCGCGGCAGAAGGTACCCTCTTTGAAATCTCTACCTGGATCCCTCCCGGCAGGAGGTGTTCAATTTCAGCTAATGCACGGTAGGCCAAATTCTCTCTACCATCAGGAACACCCGGGGAGCTGCAGCTTACAGCAATCCCCTTCGGCAGCCTGGTTAAGATGAGGGTATCGGCAAGACTGACCGTCTGCAGCACTGAGGAAATCTCGTGGTAGCCGTCAGGCCGCAGGTCACCCACATCAAGGGTAAGATTGATTTTAGCATATGAAGGTATTACTACTTTTTTGTGATTACAGGTCAAGTCATTCATAAAACTATAAATTAGAGAAGTGATGACTGAAATCCTTTTACCTATCAATAAATTTTCTGAGACGCGGGGACGGTTCTCGCGTCTCACCCCTGCCCAAAGAATAAAGCAATAAAGCAATAAAGCAAACCAGGTACCGTTGACTATGTCCCCCTCAGTCTTTTTCCAACGACCAACGGCCACTACCGCTGGGCTGCTTGTTGGGTTGATTCCTTCTCTTGAGTCTGTTCTGCTGAACCCAAATACTCTAAGACCGGTTCAAGCTCTTCATAGAAGACAACCACCACATCACCCGTTTTGGCCTGCTCTAAAGCTTCCTTCAAAGCCTCTTCAGTACCGGGGATGATGTGTAGTTCAGCACTAGACAGCCCGGCCCGTCGGGCTCCGGTGTAGAGTAGTTTAGATGTCTTCCCGGGGGAGCGGCCCCGAAGATCCCGGTCCTCTCTGATGTAGAGTTCATCAAAACCCGCCCCAGCCACCTCACCGGCATGGATGATCTGATCATCGCGCCGGTCTCCCGGCACCGCAATAATTCCGATCAGCCGGCGCGGATGCAGGGTCCTGGCAAATTCAGAGATTCTCTGGAAGGCAGGGGCATTGTGACCGTAGTCGACGATCACAGTAACCCTTCCCACCCGCCGGATCATCAAACGGCCCGGGTTGTCCTCATGAGCAGCGCCGAAGGTGCGCAGTCCGCGCTTGATTAAGGCAGGGGGAAGCCCACAGGCGTAAGCTGCGGCAGCTGCCGCCAGGGCGTTTTCCAGGTTATGAACCGCCCGGCCGTTCATGCCTGACTTAATGGACTTCAGCTTCATCAAAGACACCGCATCCACACCGCAGCCAAAGCAGACAACCCCTTTCTTGACGAAAACTGCGCTGCCTCCTGCTCCCAGGTGGCGGCGCACCAAAACATTATTTTCATGAATGCTGAAGTAAATCACCTTTCCCCGGGAAATACCGGCCAGCCGCGGGGCAAAGGGGTCATCAGCATTGAGAACAACAGAACCATCCTTCTTCACTGCCTCTACCACTAAAGACTTCACCCAGAATAGATCCTCCAGGGTTTCGATACCATCCTGCCCCAGGTGGTCCGAACTGATATTCGTAACCACTGCTACATCGGCACAGTCGTAACCCAGGCCGCCCCGCAGGATTCCTCCCCTGGCGGTTTCCAGGACAGCAATTTCTACATCTGAGTCCTTCAAAACCATGCGGGCACTGTCGGGCCCAGTGGTATCCCCTTCGAGAAGACATTTATTGTTGACAAAAACCCCTCCGGTGGTGGTCATCCCCACAGTAAGTGACTGCTGTCGAAAAAGATGGCCGAGAATCCGGGTGGTAGTAGTTTTCCCATTGGTTCCGGTAACCGAGATCACCGGAATGCTCACTGGACTGTCGGGAGGAAATAGGTAATCTACAAACTCCTGCCCTACATCCCGGGATGCTCCCTGGTCGGGATGGAGGTGCATGCGAAACCCCGGAGCGGCGTTTACTTCGATAATGGCCCCCTTTCCATGAAGGGGTACGGTGATATCTGGTGCCACCAGGTCAATCCCGGCAACATCGAGGTCCAGGATCCCTGCTGCTCGTACTGCTAATGATGCGTTCTCCGAGTGCACCTGGCCGGTAACATCAACAGCGCTGCCCCCGGTGCTTAAATTAGCATTCCGGCGTAATAAAACCTTAACCCCTGGTTCTAGGCAGCTCTCCGGATAATACCCCTGCCTTTTCAGCTCCAGAACTGAAATCGGGTCAATCTCCAGCTTTGTTAAAGGGAGGTCATGGCCATTGCCCCTTCTGGGGTCCTGGTTGGCGAGCTCCACGAGTTCGGTAATTGTATGGGTCCCATCCCCGACCACAGCAGCCGGAAAGCGCTCAGCTGCAGCCACCATCCTTCCCCCGACCACCAACAAGCGGTAATGCCGGCCCTCAACATGCTTCTCCACCAGCACCTCTTTGTCATAATTTCGTGCCAGTCTGAAAGCAGCCTCAACCTCACAGTCGCTTGTTAGATCTAGAAGAACTCCCTTCCCCTGGTTGCCGCGGCAGGGCTTAATCACCACTGGGAAACCCAATTCCCTGGCCGCAGTTAGAGCAGCCTTCCTGGTTGTCACAACCAGCCCCGGCGTCACCGGTAGGCCAAACGCTGCAAGCAGTCGCCTAGCAGACTCCTTATGGCATGCCAAGTCCACTGCCAGGGCAGATGTATGGGATGTAATAGTAGCCTGAATCCTCTTCTGACAGCTGCCATACCCTAATTGGTAGAGGGCATCCTCACCCAGGGAAAGTACCGGGATCCCTCTTTCACGGCAAGCCCTAAGGATACTATCTGTACTGGGCCCGGGGCGTGTGGCAGCACCCAGGTCTTTGAGTTCGGCAGCTGCATCCTGAACAGGAAAAGTGCGCCCCTTGATCAGAGCTGTTACCAGAGACACCGCTGTCTTTAGCGCAGCAATCCCTAGTTCAGAAGTACCGTATTCGATAATGATATCCCAGGTACCAACACTATCCCCCCGTACTGTTTTCCCGTAATGTACAGGAAAACCGGCCTCTACTTGAAGCTCCAAAGCAGTATGTTCAACAACATGCCCCAGGTAAGTTCCCTCCTGCAGGCGCTCGACAAAACCCCCTGGGTAACCGAGACCGCAGGTGTGTTCTTTAAGCCCTGGCAGCGCCTCGATAAGAGCTTCAGGGAAACCAGTCAGCTTTTCTGTGGTAACCCTCTCTTTTGGGGCCAAATAAATCCGGGTCTCCAGGACAGAAGAGTGGCTCCAAACATTCCGGCCCTCGATGACCCGGGTCTTTAATATTTTCACAATAAGAAACCTCCTTGAACAGGAATAAGGAATCATGCCCCTTCCTATTTTTACTAACTATGACCTGGATTATACGCTCCGTGAAGGGGTTCTACTCTTCATATCAAACCTGTAGCCTGCAGGGAGGATATGCAGCATAACATAAGTCAAGGCCAGGGGTTCGCTAGGGCCTGTTGCAGAAATATTTGTTTCTCGGATCTTTTTACCATCGATGACCGTGACTGCATGTGACCCCACCACTTCAAAGGTGCCGTCCGGTGCCACGATGATGGCTGTATCCTCGTCGATCCCCACGCCGAGAACATAGGGATACTGAGCGACCGCAGTAAGCAGTCGTCCCAGCCTCCCCCTCTGAGCAAAGTGCTGGTCCACAACCACCTCCCGCAAGAGCCCCATACCAGGGGCCATTTGGACGGTGTTTTTGCGGGGCGGCTCGGTTTCTTCTCCCTCCACGATCATGGTTTCGCTCATCACAGATGCCCCGGCACTGGTTCCCGCAATGACAGCGCCCTTGCGGTATGCTGCATGCAAGGCGTCATCAACCTGCGTACCCCCCAGGATGCTGGTCAAGCGGAGTTGATCTCCTCCGGTAAAAAATATCCCAGTGGCCTGCATCAATAGATCCCTCGCCCCAGAACAACCAGCATCTTGGCGTGTATTCACATTTAAGACAGCGACCTCCTGCACCCCCAGGTTCTGAAAGAGGGCACGGTAAACATCCCCGGTTTCCTGTGGCTCAGATGTTGCCGCAGTGACCACCACCAGTCTCCCCTTGTTCCCACCGGACAGTGCTGTAAACCTCTTTAAAATCTTGCAGTCATGCTCTTTGTCCTCAGCTCCCCCAATAATCACCAGGGTCCCTAGTACCTTATTAGAAATCTTCGACACCCCCTAGCCATCCATAATCGGGCAGGCATAAACCGGAAAAAGCTGCATAAATTGTAACCGGAAAGGCGGGTGACACGATGTCTGCTTTGATCCCCAGCCTGTTGGCTGGGCTGGCTACAGCTTTTGGGTGCCTTTTGGTCCTGATCACCAAGACCCCGGGCCGCCGCACTCTGGCTGTCTCGCTAGGAGGCGCTGCCGGGGTGATGTTAGCTGTAGTAATTTTTGACCTTGTTCCGGCAGCCCTGAAGGCTGGCACCTCTCTGGAAACAATACTGGGGATTGCAGCAGGGCTCGGCCTCCTCTGGATAACCGACCGCCTTTTTACAATGCGTACCATCTCTTCATCCTTTCACCGAAAGTCTGCCTACAGGCGTCTCGGCTACCTAATGGCGGTAGGAATCGCCTTACATGACCTTCCTGAAGGTATTGCCATTGCCGGTGCTTATGCTGTTGGCGGCCGGCTAGGGCCACTTCTTGCCCTTTCCATCGCCTTGCACAACATCCCTGAAGGAATCGCCACAGCCGCCCCTCTACAGATGGGCGGCCTCCGGCGCAGGCAGGTATTATTGACCAATATTATCGTCAGCCTTTTTACACCGCTGGGAACCTTAATCGGCCTTTTCATCATCCGCTTTTCCCCCAGGAGCCTCTCCTTTCTTCTGGCTCTCGCAGCCGGGGCAATGATCTACCTGATCAAAGAGGAACTCCTTCCGGCAGCACAAAACGAAAGCATGGTTTGGTGCTGGTTGGGGGTAACCGCCGGCTATTTGCTCCTCTGGTTTGCCCAGATGCTCATCTAGTTAACTGCGCTGTGACCGGATCCAGGAAAGCAGGGGGTTGTCCTTGGACTCATCCAACCACTCACCGATCTTGGTAGTCAGGCGAGGTTCGTCATCTTCAGCGTCATCGGGTAACGAGATTTTTTTCCGGTTATCATCTTGCGGTTTTTGCTCCTTCTTCTCTTTGAGCTCCTCTGCAGAATTGGCTAAATCCACATAACAGAGAGGCGGAAAGAGACAGCACCACCAGTTTCTCCCTTTGCCTTCTCCCAGGACAATCCTCAGGGCTTGATATCTACCCTGAGGAAAGGTAACTGGCCCATAGGCTCGCGCCGGGAAATTAAAAGTTCCCAAGTGGGCCTCTACCCCATCACTACAGCCTTCAGCCCTCAGAGTGCCAACTGCTACCTTTTCAATCTCCTCCAGATCGCTTTCAATCGACTGAACAGCAGCCTCTTGATCCCGCACTTCCGAAAGTTTCGGGTGCAGGTACTCTAAAACAGCATCCCGTACCGCCAGTTTTAACTCCTGGTCTCTCGTCTGGTCGCTGTTAGCTACCACATGAAACCGGATAATGCCGCCTTGCAGCTGCTTATTCCCATATAGATCCTGTTCCTCCACAGGTACCAGGGCCTGTGCCGCATAGATAGCCATGCTGAGAACAACAATAATCCCACAGCGAATCAGCAGTTTTTTCACCTTAAACCCCTCTCTCCCAAAAGCAATCTTTAGAGCCTATTATTTCCATATTGCCGCTGCATTAATCAAAATAAACAAAAAACCCTGCCAGGCAGTTTCGCCAGGCAGGGGTAGAATTTAGAATTTAAGGATCACAGGGGATGATGAGCACTGAGCCGATTTGGAGATTATTAGGATCAACACCGGGATTGAGAGCAAGTATGCTGTCAACACTAACATTGTACCGGATAGACAGTAGATAGATCGTGTCCCCGGCCTGCACCACATGCTCAAAGGGGCAGGGTGGCGGTCCAGGGGGTACCGGCGGTACCGGTGCAATTTCCTCACAGATGACCACATAGATCTGGAGTGTCTCCACAACCCGAGCTGTTAGATTGAGAACAATCTCCAGGACAGCCTTCCTTCTGCTGTCTGCTGGCCGGCCGGCCACATGCTCCACCGCGGTCTGCACGCTGACACTCATATCAGGCATAGCACCGGGGATTGGGATAAAGTTGCGAAACTTGATCACTGTGTCCAGATGGTGTACAGACTGATCGGGCATATCGCTTACATAGAGCACCTGCGCCTTGATTTTCCCACTCACGATCACCTTATCCTTGATGATCACTATGTCTTCAGGCAAGACCTCAACCTTGTGGACCTTCACATCCAGCACCTTGGTAACACCTGGTTTTTCCATGGGGACCATTATTTCATCCCTGACATTAATCTGTGTGTGGTCCTCACCCACTACATTGTCAACCCTGAGCAGATCCCGGGTCGTTTCAACGCCGACCAGGTCAACGACAACATCGAGTTCTCTCGGTTCAGTGACTTTGGCCACCTGATCCAGGAGTACTTCTACATCCACAGTATGGGGGTTCACCACATCGAAGCTGACATGAGTAATGGTTTCTTCCACAGTTACATTCATTCCCGGTTCAGCGCCAAAAACCTCAATAAACTGGGTGAAGTGAAGCACCTGGTGCATATGGTGGACGGGTTGGGTTGACAGAGCGGCTACATAGATGATTTGCAGAGTAATGTACCCTTCAACGATTACCTTGTTCTGAATGACCTTTTTATCTGTAATGGTTACACTGGCATCTACATCCAAAACCTTTTCCACCGGTGGTTTCTCATGTGGCACCTTGAATCTCCCGGAAACCATCGCCTGGGCCATGCCTTCAGCGACTACTTCCTCCACTCGAAGGTGCTCTGTGATAGCCTCTACCCCAGGCGGCGGCTCCACCATTAATGTTATTTCCTCTACAGTTGTTACTTTAGCAAATATCTGGAGAACAGCAGTAACCTCAAAAAAGCATCGTTTTCCAGCCTTAACCTTTCCTTGGATATCCTCAACCTTTTCATTGACCCGTGCTGTCATACCCGGTTCCGCCCCAGGTATCTCTACAAACTGGGTAAAGTCTAAACGTGCATGGGTATGATGAACCGGCTGCCCGGGGCAGTCAGCCACATAAACCACCTGCAGGTTAAGGTAACCATCCACGATTACCTTGTTCTTGATCACTTCTACCTTGGTTACCTTGACAGTTTTGTCTACCGAGATGATTTTTTCAATGCCCGGCTTAGGCTCCGGCACCCGGAATTCACCCTGTACTACAGCCTGCTTTGTCATTTCTCCGACTACATGATCAAGCTTTAATGTCTCACAGCGGACCATCTCTTCTCCCTCCTTTTCCAGGCACAATTTTCTGTAATATAATATGTAAGAAGGATAGAGAGGGTGTATTTCTCCAATAAAGAAACCACTGCAGGGAATTGCAGTGGTTTCTGGCAGCTTATGGTATTACTTTTTTAAACTCCAATAAACATCTGAGTAAACATCATTCCATAAGGACCCCCGTTGATAACACCGATGCCGATATGAGTAAATTCCGGCTTCAAAATGTTAGCTCGGTGCCCCTCAGAGTTCATCAGACCATTGTGGGCCCTGTCCACGGAACCGGCGCCAGCAATATTCTCACCAGCCCACCGGTAGGATATCCCGGCATTTTTCATCATATCAAAAGGAGATCCGTAAGTGGGAGACTGATGACTGAAATAACCCTTGTCTATCATATCTTGACTCTTTAGGCGTGCCAGGCGTACCAACCGGTAGTCAACTGCAAGAGGTTTCAAACCTGCTTTCTGGCGTTCCTGATTGACCAGGTTGATCATCTGCTGTTCAGCCTGGGTAAGGGTAATCGCTCCATCATCCGGCTTTGGCTGAGGCTCCGGCTGCGGCTGTGGCTTGGGCTCAGGATTTGGCTGCGGCTCAGGCTGCGGAGTCGGATCTGGCTTTGGATCTGGAATTGGCTGAGGCTTTGGATCAGGCTGCGGAGCTGGCTCTGGTTGGGGTTTCGGATCCGGGCGGATAATTTTAAAATCATCCCCTGGGAAAACCCGTTTGAGAATCCCTGCTAGCACCTGGTCGCTGAAGCTTCCCTGGTAGTAGACATACCTCGTTGCCGCAAAGGCAGTAATTGGCATTAACGCTAGCATTAAACCGACGAGAATTGCGGAAAGGGAGTATCGCGCTTTTCTGGGTAACATCCTCATATTTCGTCTCCTTTCGGGATCTAATTTTACATTATTATACTGGCACATTAGTTATTTTGACGAAGTTGCTATTAGCCCCTCACTTCCTGTGAAGGGTAACCAGGTACCCAAAACGCGCTTATTGTCTTTTTTTTATACAATTAGGACCTAATGTACAATTTTGATATTTCAGGACATTCTACCCCTTTTGACTCTCACTAGCAGTCAACCCGTCCTCATAGCCCTTCTGGTACCCCTGGTCCCAACCCTGGTCAAAGATCACCTCCGCATCCTTTTTCCCCGCCGTGTACCCTGCTTCCTGGCCCTCTAGATAACCGTGTTCCCGCCCCTCTTTCCGGCCCCTCTTCATTCCTTCACTAGAGCCAACTTGATACCCCTCGGCAAAGCCATCCTTGCGACCGTCCAGGTAACCGCGGTCATAGCCACATCCATAAACTTGCTCTAAATTACGCTGTTTCTCCTCCCTGGCTTTGCCCATTTCAAAACCCCCTTCATCCCCATCAAACCATTCCAACATTTTAGAACCTAATGCCTAGAAATTTCCCCTCTTCTGACGCCTCTCAGAAGTGTCTGGTTTCTGTCTACCGCTTTCCCCTGCTTCCGGTTCTTCTTGTTTCGCCGCTTCTCCTGCAAGGGACAGTAGTGTAGAGAGCATCTGGGGATTCAGCTTCTTTCCCGACTTTTGAAGTAAACTGGTCAGCATTTCGGGCCCCGGCTTCTGACCCTGGGACAGCATACCAGTAAGCATCCCAGCAATATCTTTACCGCCGGACCCTGTTCCCTTGACCACCTGTTCCTGTGCCAGGTTCACAATGTTCATCAAGGCAAACAAAGAAAGAACAGCTACCGTTCCCGGGAGGTCCTCCTGCTTTGCATCAAGATTCTGTAATGTCTGGGCCATCAGAGAAAATAGGCTTACATCCTGGCCTGAAAAATCCTGTTCTCGCTCCAAAACTCATCCTCCTTCACAAATCAACATTTCCTTTATTGTATTCAGTGAGGTACTGCAGGTTACTAATAAGCATGATGGGTATTTTTCCCCACCCCAACCTACAACCAAACCACACATAAATATCAGTACAGGGAAACACCTCCCATAAGTTTCCCTGCTTCGGTTTTAAGGAGTTCGCTCCCTTTTTGCAGTGCATCATCAACAGCTTCGGCCACCAGTTGCTCCAGGTGAGAAACATTTTTCACAGAGCGCATATTGATCTTCACACCCAGCACCTGGAGTTTACCACCTATAACCACGCAAACGGCACCATTTTCGCTGCTGCCCTCTACTTTCTTGCCTTCAAGCTGCTTTTCCAGCCGGGTAATTATCGATTTAAGAAATTGCTGTGTCAGGCCGTAGGTTTCAGGAACAGGCATAACCCCACCCCCCCTCAATTAATAGGAATTATTTATTTCTCTTGCTCTGGGTTTCCAGAAAAGTCCGAGAGAAGCAGTAGAATCAAGATTAAAAAAAGTGTAAAGGGGTTCGCCTTCCTCTTACCCCCATCATTGAAAAACTTCCGGGGATGCTCAGGCATATAATCCTGCAGTCCTTTTAAAATCTCCCGGGCAGAATCACTGGAAAGCAAATCTAAGAACCCGTCAAGAAGATCAGCGATCCTGTTCCCCTGGGACCCCAGATACGGACGAAAACTATTAACTACCTGCAGTACTTGTTCATCATATAGGACACCTGCCATCGGTCTCCCCCCTTTAAAGCTTTTAGAAAGAGAGGCCACCCCGCACTTACGGTGTGGCCTCCACAGTAAACCTGGTCTTATGGATCGCCGAAGAAGAGCAGAATGAGGATTAAGAATAGTATTAAAGCCCAGTTCTTAACACATCCGCCGCCACCGAAACCGAATCCTTTAGATTCCATCAATATCCCTCCTCTATGTTCTGGGTTTAGATCCTACCGGACCATTTTATTTTCCTACACCATAATATGTTGTTTAAGGGAATGAGTTACATTGTCCAGGGTATTTTTGGCGCTGCCCCACTTGTTAATGAGGATAAGAAAAAGATATCTAGATACCCGGAAGGAGCCGAATACCCTTTTCCTTTAGTTGTCACCAAAAAACAGTAGAATCAGAATCAAGAAGAGAATGAACGCCCAGCTTCCCCCAAATAGCCCTCCTAGGCCACCAAAACCCAATCCTTTTTCTTCTGCCATCCTTGATCCCCTCCTTATACATACAAGATGGTATTTATACCGGGATAACCATGTTATTTTCCTTTTCCTTGCATACCCCTCTCATAGTATGTGGATACCTATCATTGTGTTACCTATTCCTGTTGATCTCCGGTGTTTTCTGCTTTTGTGTCTTCCTCTGGTTCCGGCCCAACTAGCATATCTAAACCCGGGGCATCAGCCAGAAACAACAGGGCCTGCAGCAGGAAGAGTGATGATGGGCTGAACACCTTTTTGGGTTCACTTGGTAGTGCTAGTGCCTTAAAGTTCTCTCCCGGCCCCAGGATCTGCAGAGCATCCTGCGTCTTTCTGGCCGGCTCACTGTGAAGCAGTTCCAGTAAGCTTTCCAGGGCAATAAGGCACCCATTTCCCCGGGGGCCCAGGTATGGGCGAAGACTTTGGAATACTTGAAGTGCGCTTTCATCATAGGAAATGCCGGCCACCAGTACTCCCCCCTTTATTTTTTTTGTAAAGACGGCCGCCGGGCAACTGGCAAGCAAGTTGAAGTCAGAGACTGCCCGACAGCCGCACTATCCCCCATTAAGGATCCAAAAACAGTATGATCAGGATTAGAAAAAAAATAAAAATGAACCCACCACCAAAGAATCCCTTACCACAGCCTCCCATAATTAACTGACCTCCTTTCTAACGCCAATCTGGCCTGTATTTTAGAAGAAGCCTCTGTAAGACTCCCCATACCATAATATGGTCTGCAGCTGAAAGTGTTCCTCTAAAACAGCAGCCTCTGTATGTCAGGAAGCGACCGAATGGCTGCCAGGCGCCCGCGTTCTAAAAGTTCCGGAACCCGGTCGAAATCGCCAAGCTTCGCATCAAGGGCGAGGGGTTCAATAACGAGCTCAGCAGACTCAAGATCTAGCCTGGTACCCTGCAAGCTCATAATGTTGATTCCCCGCTGAACCACCTGGATCAATGTCTGTGGTTCCTGTACATTCCCTTTCCGCCTCAAACTCACCGCTGTAACTACATCTGCTCCTATTATGCGTGCTAAAGGGGCCGGGTCCATTTCTAAAAGCCCCCCATCTATGAGCAGTGTCTTCTGATAGGGAACCGGCTCAAAAACCCCGGGTATAGCACAGCTGGCCTGAACCGCTATCCCTAAAGGAGCCT
>CALGIY010000281.1 GCA_937914965.1 uncultured Thermoanaerobacteraceae bacterium
ACCCTACCACAGAAACCACCCTGATACCACTCTCCGCAAGGAGGGAAGAGGCAAGGCGTACCCGGCAGGGTGGAACACAAACCCCAAAAAATCCATGCTCCACGGCCTCTCGGCAGAGGCGCACATAATCATTCTCAACTGCGTCCGGCCGCAGCAAAGTATGTTCAATATACTGTGTTAATTCATCTCTCATGGTTAAACTCCTAACCTGTTTACTTATTCGTAACCCAAAGATCGCAAGGCAGCTTCATCATCTCGCCAGCTCTTTTTGACTTTAACCCAGAGTTCAAGATACACCTGGCTGCCAAAAATAGCTTCTAGTTCCCGGCGAGCAAGCTGACCGATCTCCTTCAACATACTGCCTCCCCGTCCGATGATAATTCCTTTTTGGGAGTCCCGCTCTACATAGACCGCAGCATTTAGATAAAGCATCCCATTTTCGCGCTCCTGCATCTCTTCAATGACCACAGCAACCGCGTGGGGAATCTCCTGCCTGGTAAGGCGCAGCACCTTTTCCCGGATAACTTCGGCAACAACAAAGCGCTCCGGCTGGTCAGTCACCATCTCTGCAGGATAATAGAAAGGCCCATCCTTCAGTTTGGTAATCAGCACCGGCAGTAGTTTATCTAGGTTTTCCCCGGTTAAGGCAGAGGCCGGAACAATCTCCTGGAAATCAAACTGCTTTGAGTACCAGTCGATCAAAGGTAGTATTTCTTGCTTTTTGATTAAGTCAATTTTGTTTATAACGAGGATTACTGGTGTGCTCACACCCCGCAGTTGGTCGAGGATATACTCTTCCCCAGCCCCCGGTCGGGCAGCAGCATCGACAACATACATCACTATGTCGACCTCTTTCAGGATATCCTCTGCGATCCGCATCATGTAGGCCCCTAATTTATGGTGGGGTTTGTGAATCCCAGGGGTATCAATAAAAACAGCCTGGGCCTCTTCTGTTGTCAGAATCCCCAGAATGCGGTTTCGAGTGGTCTGCGGTTTATCTGAAACAATAGCGATTTTCTGACCAACAAACTGGTTGAGCAGCGTCGATTTCCCCACATTTGGTCTTCCTACAATGCATACAAATCCTGATCTAATTGAAAACACTCCTTTAAATTAACGTTCCAAATAAAAAGCTGAAGGAAGAAGACCTGACAGATTTCGTTCCTCCATTTCTCCCTGCTCCCCTAAGCGGATAATGCGCAGGTCAGGCGCAAATTCGGCCAAACACTGGAGACAGGCACCACAGGGCCAGGTGGGTTCACTTGCCCAGAGGGCAAGAACCGCAAATTCCTGTACCCCTTCAGACACCGCTTTAAATAGGGACACCCGCTCTGCACAGGTGGTCAAGCTAAAAGATGCGTTTTCGACATTACACCCGGTAAAAACTTGTCCATCCCTGCTGAGAATTGCTGCTCCCACCAAAAAACCTGAATAGGGGGCATAGGCCCTCAAAGCTGCTTTTCTCGCCATCTCCAGGAGTTCACTATCACTGATCCTGCTCATCTAGTTTACCTCCTTTACCACAAAGCAATCAGCTGGGGCAGTGCTGGTTGCCGCTGTCAATGCGGTGGTGATCGGTATGATTG
>CALGIY010000282.1 GCA_937914965.1 uncultured Thermoanaerobacteraceae bacterium
TACATAACAGATGTGGGTATGACCGGCCCTCGAGATTCCATTTTAGGGGTTAAAGTGGATCCTGTGCTCTCGAAATTTTTAACCTTAAGACCTGTGCGTTTTGAGGTTGCCGGAGGACCTGTTCAGGTTAATGCCATTTACCTGGAAATAAACCATGTCAGTGGCAAAACAGAGTTGATTAAACGGATTAATGTTATTAAAATTTGACCTTGCGAAAATTTTCCATAAATGATATGATTAATACATTAGTATATAAATACTGGAGGGAAAAAAATAGGGGAGGTTGAGTTTGTGGAAGTACTGAAAGTGTCAGCAAAATCAAGCCCGAATTCTGTTGCTGGTGCGTTGGCAGGGGTTTTACGGGAGAAGGGCTGTGCAGAACTTCAGGCAATTGGAGCAGGCGCTCTCAACCAAGCTGTCAAGGCTGTAGCAATCGCGAGAGGTTTTGTGGCTCCTAGTGGTGTTGACCTGATTTGTATTCCTGCGTTTACTGACATTATGATTGACGGTGAGGAAAGAACAGCGATCAAGCTGATTGTAGAACCTCGCTAGAATGTATTTATTTATATCTGTTTTTTTATGCCTGTTTATTTCTCTTGAAATAAACAGGCTTTTGTTATTACACTAAAGGATGTTGTTATCTATGCTTATTGATTTTCATTGTGATACAATCTTAACTGCCTATCGAGAGGGACGTTCTCTAGGTGCACGATCTTCTTGTGGCCATCTTGATCTTCCCCGAATGCAGGAAGCTGGGGTAAAGATCCAGTTTTTTGCCTTATTCCCTGGTATCTCACCCTATTTAAGCCCTCTCAAGCAGGTGCTTATTTTAGGGGACTATTTTTGGGAACAGTATGCAGAGAATAAAAAAGAAATGGAAGTAATTACTTCCCATCAGTCGCTTTTAGATGTCCTAAATTCCAAAAAAGTTGGAGCATTTTTAACAGTTGAAGGTGGAGAGGTCCTAGAGGGGGATCTCCGGATGCTCCGAATTCTTCACCGTATGGGGGTACGCAGTCTTTGCCTGACCTGGAACAACCGCAATGAAATTGCAGATGGTATAGCTGAGGCACGAACTGGTGGAGGTCTAACAAACTTTGGCAGGGAAGTGGTCAAAGAAATGAATGACCTGGGTATGTTGATCGATGTTTCACATCTCGCTGAAAAAGGATTTTGGGATGTACTGGAATTGAGTGAGGCCCCGGTGATTGCCTCCCATTCCAATGCCCGGGTTGTTTGGGACCATCCTCGCAATCTATCAGATGATCAGATCAAAGGTATTGCAGAAAAAAGAGGATTAATTGGGCTCAACTTTGTAGCGGATTTTGTAGGTCCGCAGGGCAGCACACTGGACCAACTCCTAAAACATATTGACCACATTTGTGATCTGGTAGGGGATGATTATATAGGATTCGGATCGGATTTTGATGGGACTGATTATCTCCTATCAGGTATTAAGGATGTCAGATCCTACACTGAGGTAATTTCTGCTTTGTATCAAAGGAATTATAAGGAGAGAACAATCCGTAAGATCCTCGGGGAAAACTGCTTGCGTTTACTACAAGAATTGGTATCGTGAAGGAGCTATAGAAAATGTACGCCGATCTTCATATTCACAGCACTGCATCTGACGGAACACTTACTCCCAAGGAGATTGTAAAGAGTGCCCTGGAAAAAGGACTTTCCTGTATCAGTCTGACCGATCATGACACAACAGATGGAATTGAAAAGGCCATGGAGGCTGCCAGGGGCACTGATCTTGAAGTAATCCCAGGTGTGGAGATCAACACTGACTGGGATGGCGCAGAAATACATATTCTTGGTTATTATTTGGACTATCAACTGCCATCTTTTCAGGCTTTTCTTCGGGAAATGCGTCTATCCCGGGAGTTGAGAGTTGAAGCAATGGTCAAGAAACTGGCGGATATTGATGTAAACCTAACTTATGAACGAGTTTTGGAGATTGCCGGGGAGGGAGCGGTAGGCAGGCCACATCTTGCTCGAGCAATGATAGAAAAGGGTTATGTCTCATCGATAAAAGATGCCTTTGAAAGGTATCTAGGCTACGGAAAACCAGGATATGTGCCCAGAACAAAAATGGACCCCTATACAGCGATTGCTGTAATCGAAAGAGCAAAAGGGATACCCGTACTGGCACATCCCGGACTAGCAAACAGGGATAACCTAATCCCCGCATTTACAAAAAAGGGTCTCCTCGGAATTGAAGTTAATTACCCCTTCCATACACCAGAAATGGTGGAGCAGTACCAGTGGTTTTGCCGGAAATTCTGTCTTGTTATGACTGGGGGTACAGATTTCCACGGCCCAGGAACTGAATATTCATCCTTGGGGGCAGGAGATAGTTAA
>CALGIY010000283.1 GCA_937914965.1 uncultured Thermoanaerobacteraceae bacterium
AAGACGCGCACTCTGGAGCGGGTGAAGGGAATCGAACCCTCATAACTAGCTTGGACTGCGGATTCAGGAGAAGGGGAGGAGTTTGGTACTGGCACTCCAGGATGTCCTGGTATTGGAACGCTCGCCCCGGAACTTAGAGTGCATCGATATCTCTCACCTTGGGGGACAGGAAACCGTTGGGTCTCTGGTCTGCTTTACCGATGGTCAGCCTGATAAAAAGGGGTACCGGCGCTACCGGATCAAAACACCGGTAGCCGGGGATGATTATACGGCTATCGCGGAGGTAGTGACGCGCCGGTTAAAAAACGCCAGCAAGGACACCCTTCCAGACCTATTGGTGATCGATGGGGGTAAGGGGCAGCTCAATGCCGCCCTGGAAGTTCTGCAGGAAGCCGGAGCCTCTCGCCTAAATGTGGTCTCCTTAGCTGAGGAGGAAGAAGAGATCTACCTGCCGGGGCGCTCTGCTCCGCTTGTTCTTCCCCGCAGCCACCCTGGGCTCCACCTGCTGCAGCAGGCCCGGGATGAGGCTCACCGCTTTGCCCACAGCTACCAGGAAAAACTGCGCCATCGCAAATTAAAGGCATCTGTGCTGGGGCAGGTGCCGGGAATCGGGAAGAAGAGGCAGGAGGCTCTGCTCAGGCACTTTGGCTCACTTGCGCGTATTCGCAAGGCATCTGTCGATGAACTGGCGGGTGTGCCGGGGATGAACAGAAAGGTGGCAGAGGTGCTGCACGAATTCCTAACCCGTTAACGGGGTCAGGCTTGCTTTATTGTTTTATTATCCCTCCTCTAGGCACTATATTCGATATGGTGATCCGGGCCATTTCCCTACTATCGGCACCTGTTCGGTGCCATTATTTACTTCGTAGACACCCTACCACCTCTGGTGACACCATCGGAAAGATGAAATCCTCGGACTAGCTGATTCGAAGTGTTGACTGTGGAGTTACGGTAATAACACCCAACCAAGTGAAGATGCCATTTTAAGTGCAGAGGGTCTCGATCTAAAAAGATCGCGAGTCGTCCCCGCGACTTTTTTTCATCAACCCCATCCTTAACTACTTGAGAACGGGTTGGCAGCGGGTATGGTAAACTAGGTATATAGAAAAAGGTGAGATACGATCAGTACTAACACCGCAATCAATCAGACTAACTGGGGGATTTATTAATGCAGAAGCAGAAAATTAAACTCGTAGCAATTGATCTGGATGATACCTTGCTGCGGGACGATTTGACCATCTCGCAGCACTCCCAAGAGATCATTCAGGAAGTGCGGGATGAAGGGGTTACCGTTACTCTGGCCACAGGCCGGATGCTTCCTTCGGCGCGGCCCTATGCAGAGCAGCTCGGCTTTGATGTTCCTTTGATTACCTACCAAGGTGCTCTGGTAAAGAACGCCTTTTCCGGAGAGGTTATGTATAAATGCCCGTTATCCGAAGAAGTGGCTCGTTTGGTGATCCAATACGGGCGCAGGAAGAAGATACATGTCAACTTTTATATGGAAGATAAGCTTTATGTAGAGCGGATTACACCCCAAGGGGAACACTATGAGCGTTTGTCTGGGGTTCCTTTTACCAAGGTGGAAGATTTGGAAGAATTGATGCAGGATGATTTTCCTTTTAAGCTGCTCTTGATCGATGACGAACAGGTAGTTGATCAGGAACTGGATGAACTGCGGGAAATTCTGAATGAAGCGGGGACCGATGCTCACCTGAGCAAGTCTAAGCCCAGTTACTTGGAGGTCAACCATCCCCAGGCCACAAAGGGGATTGCTCTTCAAAAACTGGCCGAACGGTTGGGGGTCAGTCGTGAGGAGGTTATGGCCTGTGGGGACAGTTTCAATGACCTGGAGATGCTGAAGTATGCCGGGTTTGGTGTTGCAGTTGCCAACGCCTATCCAGAGATACGTTCCCATGCCCGGTATATAACTGCATCGAATAATGAAGATGGGGTGGCCCTGGCGCTGCAAAAACTGGTGCTGTCCGGGGCAGAATATCACCACGGGGCGTTAATGAATCAGTGCAAGGGGAACCGTCCCCAGTGCATCGCCTTACGAGTAGTAAGTTTCCTGGGGGATGTTCTGCTGGTATAATATAGTACAATGGTGATTAAGGGGGGGAGATCCGTGGGGCAAGGAAGAGCAGGATCAAACATAAGAGGGCACAGTCTGGGTATTAGTAATGCGCTTGAACTATTAAAAAAACAAGAAAACCAACTGCAAATAGTAGATCTGGCTTTTCAGCACAGGGACAATACCATTTCTTTTATTGGAGTTTCTGACTGCAACCCAGAACGGAATTTAGGGGATTATCAGAATATGGGATACTTTCTCCTGACTGGAAATCAACAAAAAGCAGTTGTCATTTCATTGATTGTCTCATTAGCAGGAGTGATTCTCACTTATCTCACTTTTACTGAAGGTAGCCCCTTGTATAAGGCTTATGCCGTTACATTAATCAGCATATTTATTGTGCTTGCAGGCTTAATTGTTGCCTTGATCCTTAGAAGCAGAGCTAAAAAGATGAAAACTCTCATCTCGGGTGAAAACGTAATTGCGAGCTGGCAGCTCAGTGATCAGAAAAAATCGGAATACGCCAGCTTCCTTTTCCAAAACGAAAAGGAAAAGAACAAAGCAATTTTGCTGATTACTACTGTTCTGATTGTAATTATCTTCGGAATAGTTATTCTTTTAATGGGTGAAGGCAGAGGTGTGATGTTTTTAATGATGGTTGCACTTATTGCTATAATTGCTGCTTTTGCACTCGGTATGCCTGCTTACTACCGCAATAAAAACCTTAACGGTGACGGGGTGATTTTGATTGGACGGAAATTTGCCTACATCAACGGCTTTTTCCATAACTGGGATTTCCCGCTTTCGGGTATCCAGAAAGTTAAGATGATTGAAAAACCATTTCACGGTCTTTATATAAAGTACTATTATTTCGATCGGACATTAAAAAACAGTGAGGAGCTTAACATACCAGCATCTCCCGAAATAGATTTAGGACATATTGTTAAACAGTTAAAAGAAAAATAAGATGGCCTATTCCCCAAAAATTAATGACCCGGCATTTGATCGTTACTTGCGAAACACAAGAAAGTGGAA
>CALGIY010000284.1 GCA_937914965.1 uncultured Thermoanaerobacteraceae bacterium
CTGCCCTGTTTATCTCTCGAAATCCATTTTTTGTGGGGACTTTTCACACAGTCTGCCGTCCCATGTCTACCCCGACGACCAAAGCTGAGGGGCAAACATACCGTTTGCCCCTCTTACTCTATGCTGTGAAGTTAGTCGTCGTTAACAGTGTTAACGTTACACTCGGGAATCCTCTGCGGTGGACCGAATTCCCTTTTCACCACGATATCCCGGTCCCTGGCAAATCTTCCGCCGTAAGGACGGATAGCTGATACCAGCAGGTTTTCATCCTTCCACAGCTTATCGACAAACTTAAATGTGATTCTTACTCTAGGATTTACTGTGTCAATAATCTCACAGCTTCTTATTTCAATATCCAAGCAGGATCCATCAATTTTCCTGATGATTTCCTGAAATTCCCTCCTGCCTGCTGTTGTGTTGGGGAACCCTACCCCACCAGGAAAAGTAAAGAAATCAAAGAAGTTGCACTTTCTGAAGACCTCTGTTTGACAGACAACAAAGGTGGTGTCACACCTGACGATGGCCTGGAAGCCGATCCTAATATCCACCCCATCACAATCAGGCTGCAGTTCTTCACTGGCACAGGTCACAAATGCGTCACAGCTCACAGGCCTGAAGGGGCCCACAACAGATCCTCGGCAAGATGTTGTACCATCGCACAAACATACTGGAATATCAACGGTCTGGTTATCCATGGCGCAGATCAAGAGTACATCCTGGACACAAATCATATGGCACTCACAGACAAGATCCCCAGCGGGCCTGGTGATTCCCCAACGGGTCTTGTTGGTTGGTGTCAAGACAGTGAGGCACTCCTGGCAGCCCGTTGTGTTCACTGAAAAGCCCTGGTCTGCTTCCTGTTCCTCAATAGCGGGATTGCACTTATTGCAGTCATTCTCTTTCATCAATAATACCCCCTTTTCATTCTGGAAAATTATCCCGAACAGCTGGCCGTCCGGTATTCCCATAATTTACTATCAGTATATTTCACTGCTCATAAAGTGTTACTAAGCGGCAGCCTGCCGCTAACCCCGAGGCTTACCTCACCCACCGCCTTCGGAGTCATCATCAGCAAGGACTACCCCGTCGGTCAGGTTTGCCATGTCTTCTGGCACATTAAACTCGTTTTTAAGCAACTTCTCATCCAGCACCTCTTCAGCTGGTTCTAGCAGCAAACTCTCATCCTGCATTACTACTGTCTTATCTGTACAAAGATTTTGCCATTCCGGTTCCGGACCCGGAATGGGTCGATGCCGCTCATTCAATTTATTAAACCCCCTCTCGTTTGGTGTAGCCTTGTCATAAGTTTTAGCCAGAAAACTTGAAGGCTTGCCTAAAAAACCATGGGGCTTGCCCGTGTGAGCGTTATTTCCTTTGCTGGTATTATATGTTTTATTTATTAAAAGGGTGTCCGTGCAGGCGAGGTAGCTGCGAAGTCGAAATCTAGTGGCCTTAATTAAAAAAAACCCTTCGGATTCTTCCGAAGGGTTAAATTAAGCGGTCAGTTGTTTTTGCCCGATTATCCCCGAGCTGATGCAATTTTAATTTCTCCGCCATCGCGATAGACAGTCAACTCCACACTTTCTGTGAGGACATCTGTGTAGCTGAATGAGATGCGCCGCTGGGTTCTTTTTTCGTCAAGCTTTATGACAAATATATTGGGATAGGTGCATTCCAGGACTCCCTCTCGCTCAACGACCTTGTTCCTGCCTTTAAAGGACTTGAGTTTTACTCTAGTCCCTACAAAGGTGTCCAGGTCCTCTTTAATCCCTGCAAGCACAGTTTTGGTAGCCATGAGCATCACCTTCTCAAGACTTTTATAGTCCCACCTAAATATAATTCATATTATTATATCAGCAGGGGAATCGCGAGTCAAGCTGATTATGTCGCCTGACGGTGACACCATCAGCAGATGAAAATCTCAGGCTGGTTGGTTCCGATTAAGCAGCTGTGGAATCCAGGGTAACCACGCTCGAAAAAACGCGAAACTATCCCCGTGACTAATACCGGGAGCGCGGCAGACCCAAGCGCATCTTCCCCCTGGTCTGGATCCCCCCTATCCCCTGGATACCCATCTCCGCTTGCTCCAAAATTTCCGGCAAAGATATTTTTTCGTATATTGAGGAAAAGGCCAACCTCTCAGCAATAAAAACAGGATCAAGCACTTCGATCATAATACGCTCTGGTGCGCTTGCAAAATTAGCTCCAGCCTCGATCAATGCCTCAAAATATGACTGGCAGCCACCAGCAATGATAATCAAATCATCCCTATTCGGCTCGAATTTCCGGGCTTCGTGGATAGCATCAAGAAAGAATTTCGAATTCCGGTAATTATCTACATTTCGGTAATTCTGTACCCCTTTCTTTACAGCATCATGTCCGGTCAGCACTAGGATATCTGGACGGCACTCTTTCAAATGCCGGGTAACCATCTCCGGCTGCTCATGTTCGGGAATATGTACAACCTGACAAGGGACACTTAGACGCAAATACGTTTTTAGACAGCGATCACAGTATTGGCGATCCCCATCAAGATGCAGCACCTGGCCCGGTAGTTCAAAAAAATCGGGCTTGTTTTTCTTGCCACCTCGCAGCGATTTGCTCCTTCGTGTACACGCCTGTCTAGAAAGCGCCCGCCTGATGTATTGCTGCTTCCTTTTCAGGAATTCACTCTGTTTTTCAACGACCTCAGTAAGGCCTTTCTTTTCCAGATCTTGTACGGGAGCATTGGCACAAAGACGAACAAATAACCCGCGCAGATAGGCACATGTTTGTTGTTCCTCTTTGACAATCTCCTCAACCCGAAAGAGAATATCCCCCTGGTAAGACCTGCGTGCCACTATATCACCAATCTTAATCTCTTTGATCATCATCACCCCTCATCTTTTCGGTGATGCCATTTTTTGCCTGCTCCATTTTATGCAGTCGCAGCTCTTTTTGCTACCAAAATAAGGGAGACAGTGTCAAGGGGATGGTCCTTTTGACACTTCGAGGAGTGATAAGGGGATAAGAGGATAAGAGGGCAGGAGGACGGTTTTAGGGGTTTTTATGATATACTGGCACCATCAGAAATATGTAAATACAGGTGGTTGGTGGTTGCCGCCCA
>CALGIY010000285.1 GCA_937914965.1 uncultured Thermoanaerobacteraceae bacterium
GGTTGCAGAAAACACCCAACCGAGTCGCTCGCATGTTTGAGGAAATATTTTGTGGTCTGGGGCGTGACCCCAAGAAAGAACTGAGTGTATGTTTTTCTGAAAACCATAATGAAATGATTTTAGTTAAAGACATACCATTATATTCTATCTGTGAGCATCACTTGGTGCCTTTTTATGGGAAAGCACATGTTGCCTATATACCACGCCAAGGGAAACTGACAGGTCTTAGCAAACTGGCTAGGGTAGTGGAAACTTTAGCTAAAAGGCCACAACTGCAGGAGAGGTTGACCTCTCAGGTTGCTGATACTATTAATGAGGTCCTTAATCCACAGGGAGTAATTGTTGTGATCGAAGCGGAACATATGTGTATGACCATGCGGGGGATCAAAAAGGCAGGTACCAAAACGATGACCTCCGCGGTCCGCGGTGTTTTTAAAACCAGTGAAGCTACAAGAGCAGAGGCCTTTTCATTGATTAAAGGTTAGTTATGTGCTTTTAAATATGATATGTAGAAAGCGCCGATCTGGCGCTTTTTGCATGGTGCATTTCTATTGATATAGGAAAAGGTACGCTGTAGACTATAAACAGGGTTGTGATCATGATGAGTAAAACTAAAATTTTATTAACAAATGATGATAGTATCCATGCTAAAGGGCTTGCCGAACTATGGTCTGCACTTAAGGAAATTGCAGATGTTATTGTAGTTGCCCCGGACCGGGAACGAAGTGCTACCGGTCACGGTATTACAATGGATGTGCCCTTGCGCGCTGAAAAAGCACCTACCTTTAATGGTAAAGCCTGGGTAGTCAATGGCACTCCTGCCGATTGTGTAAAATTAGCTATCAACTGTCTGCTCAAAGATAAACCCGATTTGGTTATTGCCGGGATCAACCGGGGACCAAACCTCGGGAATGATATTTTTTACTCTGGAACTGTCTCTGGTGCCATGGAAGGGATGATCTTGGGGTTCCCTGCTGTAGCAGTTTCGGTGACCGAGTATCTAAACCCTGACTACAGGTATGCAGCTTCTTTTATCAGGAAGCTGGTACCAAAATTTTTGGAGACAGGTATCTGTATGGATACATTGCTTAATATCAACGTGCCCTCCCTTCCCCCTCAAGATATCCAAGGGGTTAAAATTACCAGGTTGGGTAACCGGAAGTACATCAATTCATTTGAAACCCGGGTAGATCCCCGGGGGAGATCCTACTACTGGTTGGGTGGGGATGTGGTGGATGTTATAGATGGATCTTCCGAGCGAGATACAGATGTTGCTTCTATCAAGGGAAACAATGTCTCAATTACACCGATTAAAATAGATTTAACAAACTACAGGGCAATGAATACTTTGAGAGATTGTTTGGGCGATTTGACGGGAAAGGAAGATTAATGTTATTTCTCCGTACGATTATCTTAACTATTGTTTTTTTTCTAGTCTTCAACTTTTCTGAAATACGCAGTAAAAAGTATCAATTACAGACACGATCTTTTATACTTCCTTTTTCTTTAAGCTTTGCCCTGGTTCTGGTGGATTCTTTTATTAAAACAGCTTTTCATTATGCTGTACTTTTATTTATTATTATTGCAATCTTATGTTACTTTCTGCTACACCTAATTACAAAAAAAGGGTGATGGTAATGAAGTGGGGTAGCATCGAAATAGATCTTCAGAAACTGCGTGACGCCTTTAGCCAGATGTCATACATTATCAATGAAGATGCGTTATCAACAATTTACTTAGCCTTACGACTGGAAAAGCCCCTTCTTGTCAGCGGCCCGGCTGGGGTAGGAAAAACTGAACTGGCCAAGGTTTTGAGTTTTGTTTTAGGGGCTAGAATGATCAGGTTGCAGTGCCATGAGGGATTGGATGAAAGCAAGGCCATTTATGACTGGAATATCCAGCGCCAATTGATTAAAATTCATCTTGCCGGACAAAAAAATGTTCAGGAAGAAGATGATCTTTTTTCGCTTCCCTTTATCCTGCAGCGACCACTGCTACAGGCAATAACTCAACAAGATCAGGTTCTTCTATTAATTGATGAAATCGACAGGGCAGACCCTGATTTTGAGGCATTTCTTTTGGAGATGCTCTCCGATTTCCAGGTTTCGATTCCCGAAATAGGCACAATTAAGGCCACCCGGAAACCGGTCGTTGTTATAACCAACAGTGGTGAGCGTGAACTATCAGAAGCACTCCGCAGGCGGTGCGTATTTTTGTATCTGGATTATCCCACTATTGTGGAGGAGGCTGCTATCCTCAGGGCCCGGATTCCAGATGTACTAGATGCTCTCAGTGAGGATATCTCTTTTGCTGTTGCCTGGGCCCGGGACCAGGGCCACCAGTTTTTTGGTTCTACAGCTGTCTTGGACTGGGCAAGAGCACTTTTATTGTTGAATGCCGACCATTACCAGAAAGATTATGTAGATAAGGCATTGGAGACACTGGCCATGAATAAGGAGAACATCACTGCCTTTGAGTCTACACTAGGTAAAGCAGAGAGTTCTCAAGCAGGAAAAGGTTCTGGATATGGAGAAATCAAAGATTAGCTTTTCATTTCTATTGGGGAGGGGAGGTTTTTCAATTGGAACTTATTGAAGGGGAACTCGAACAGATTCAGGCTGAAACTGAAGCTGTCCTGCAGAATCACGGCACAGAACGGCCGGAACTGATCCCCATCATCCAGGAAGTTCAGGAAAAATTGGGCTATCTTCCGAAAGAGGCCATGAAGCAAATTGCTAAAACTTTAGAGATACCCGAGGTTGATGTTTACAGTTTGGCAACCTTTTATAACCAATTTCGCTTAAACCCGCCTGGAAAACACCAGATTAAGGTTTGCATGGGTACTGCTTGTCACATGATGGGCGGGCATATTATCCTTGATTCCTTTGAACGTAGACTGGAGATCGAAGAAGGAGAAACAACACCTGACCGGGAGTTCAGCCTAGAACGTGTTGCTTGTGTTGGGTGCTGTGCTCTTGCCCCGGTAGTTGTCGTCGATGAAAAGGTAGAAGCGAAGGTTTCACCAATTCGGGTTGACGGCATCCTGCTTACATTTGAGATAGACAAAAAGGAGCAAGAAAAGCAACAGCAGGAGGAAGGAGGGCAGGAAGAATGAGTATAGCACAGCAATATGCTGCCATCGAAAACGAAGCTTCAGAAAAGTTTGCATCATTGAAATCGAAGCCGCTTGTCCTCGTAGGGACGGCAACATGTGGGAGAGCAGCAGGTGCCCTAGCAATATTGGATATATTTCGGGAGGAAACCAGCAAGCATCAATTAGATATAGAGATTAAGGAAGTAGGCTGTATGGGCCACTGTTATGCCGAACCCCTGGTGGTCATTGCTAAGCCAGGGTTTCCAACTCTTTGTTATGGTCCTGTAGATGAAGGGACTGCTAGGAGGCTTGTTGTAGATTATTTGGTGAATGATGACCCCTGCTATGAATTTGCCATTGCTGCCTTGGAACCCAATGACGAATTTCCAACTTTCGAGGATTTCCCCAGGGGAGTCATCGAGAAAAAAATAATTCTGGCGGACTGCGGTTTAATCGATCCTGATGACATTAATCAATATCTTGCCAAAGACGGTTATGCTGGTCTGGCAAAGGTTCTAGAAATGGATCCCTTCGCAGTTATCGAAGAAATCAAAAATGCTAAACTGCGCGGCCGCGGTGGAGGTGGGTTTCCAACAGGGATTAAGTGGGAAAGATGTTATCATGCAGAAGGTTCTCCCAAATATGTGATCTGCAACGCTGATGAGGGGGACCCTGGTGCCTTTATGGATCGGGCGATCTTGGAGTCAAACCCCCACCAGCTAATCGAAGGCATGATTATTGCAGCTTATGCTGTACAGGCCTCTGTGGGTTATATCTATGTGCGTGCAGAATATCCGCTGGCCATTGAGCGTTTGCAGAATGCCCTGGATCAGGCCCGGGAAAAAGGCCTGCTGGGCGATAAAATGCTGGGCAGCGATTTCAGCTTTGATTTATCAACGTCAAGGACAATCCC
>CALGIY010000286.1 GCA_937914965.1 uncultured Thermoanaerobacteraceae bacterium
TTCAATATCATCACGGGCAACAGCCCCGGCAACGACATGCGGTTCTATGTGGAGCCTAGCTCGACAGTACCAGGTAAGTATGGGACAGTTGATGGCTGCAAATAGAATCCAGGACCCCAGCACTCTCATGGCAGGGCAAGAACTGATCATAGCTTCTAGTGCTGACCAGGTTCAGTCTGTTTTGGGGAAGGTTCCTGAACTTACTTTTGCCTGGCCTCTCGTCGGGAGGATTACATCTAACTACGGACCTAGGAATGGGGAATTCCATCATGGGCTGGATATCGCCGGAAATTACGGAGAGTTGATCAAGGCGTCCGAAAAGGGTTCGGTTGTTTGGGTTGGGTGGCGTCCTTTTTATGGCAACACGGTGATCCTTGACCACGGTGATAACTACAGAACCGTGTATGGCCATATTTCCGATTACCTGGTTAAGAATGGTGACGTTGTGGAAAAGGGCCAGGTTATCGCTCGGGTGGGTTCTACTGGACGGTCAACAGGACCACACCTCCATTTTGAGGTAAGGATCAATAACAAAACGGTTAATCCGATTTCCTTTCTCAAATATTAAACGGTACCAGGTTTGCTTTATTGTCTTATTTGTCTAGATGGGTTATAGGTGATAGAGGTGCTGGATAGGCGGCACCTTTATTTTTTTTATTTAACGGCGACAGTCACATGGGAATACCTGGGGGTAACTGGTCAGTAGAACCGTCCTCGTGTCCACTAAATATGTTTGCCAGGAGACTGGTTACTGTGCTATAATATTTTTCGTTACATCTTTTGGAGGTGAAATCATCGTGAAAAAGGGTATTCACCCGAAGTATAATGATAAGGCCACCATTTCCTGTACTTGTGGGGCCCAGTTCGAGGTGGGTTCTACTGTGCCGAACATGAGAGTGGAGGTCTGCTCAAACTGTCATCCCGTTTATACAGGTGCCAAGATGCGCAATGTTGAAAAGGGTGGACGGGTAGAGAGGTTCCGGAAGAAATACGGGGTAACCAAGAAAGGGTAGCACTGCTCTTTTTACTGCTGCAGCAAAAGGAGGGGTGCACTTTGCATCGCAAACAATCTGAATCTCCTTTTCAGTATGGGGGTCAGGCTGTCATCGAAGGAGTGATGATGCGCGGCCCCCAAAAGATCGCTACTGCTGTCCGGGTAGGGGAGGAGATAGTCGTCAACCAGGAGGATATTATCCCCTGGGTGGAGTCTTTTTCTGTTTTAAAATGGCCATTGATCCGGGGTAGTGTTGTTCTGATCGAGTCCATGGTCATAGGTATCCGGACATTAAATCTCTCCGCATCCCTTGTTTCCGGTGAGGAGGAGGGGGAGAGCCTCAGTTCCCTAGAGATGGGGATGACCATCGTCTTTGCCGTTCTGCTGGCGATAGGCCTTTTTGCTATACTTCCTACCTTGTTGGGGCATCTGACCCGCGGTTTTGTAGGTTACTGGGTACAGAACCTGATCGAAGGCGCTGCCCGTATAGGGATCTTCCTTGCCTATCTCTTTTTTATCCGTAAATTTGAAGATATCAAGCGTGTCTTCGAGTACCATGGGGCGGAGCACAAGACGATCAACACCTATGAGGACGGTGCCGAACTTACCGTAGAAGAGGTATCTCAGCGTTCCCGGCTGCATCCTAGTTGTGGGACCTCCTTTATATTGGTTGTACTGGTAATCAGCATCCTGGTATTTGCTTTTCTAGGGAATGGTCCCTGGTGGTGGAAGTTTGGGACACGCATTTTGTTGTTTCCCCTGATTGCTGGTATCGGATATGAGTTCATCCGCTGTTCCAGGCGCCATAGAGAACGGATGGGTATGCTCATTGCTCCGGGGCTTTGGCTGCAGAATCTGACCACCGGAGAACCTGATGTCGGGCAGATCGAGGTGGCTATTAAGGCTTTGAAAAGTGTGCTTGTTTCCCAGGCAAAGGATGCTGTTCCCTCAAAATTAGAGGAAAGGGGGTTGGCCAGTTATGCTGGAAAAGCTTGAAGGTATAGAGAACCGCTTTGTGGAGCTAGAGCAGCAGCTCGGTGACCAGGCGGTGCTTGCTGATATGGATCAATTTCGTGATTGTGCCAAGAAACATGCAGAATTATCAGAGATCGTGACAACTTTTCGTGAGTTCAAAGCTATCTGCAGTGAGATAGATGACACACAAACCCTGCTGGAAGAGGACCTAGAAGAGGAACTCAAGGAACTCGCAGATACCGAAATGGTAGAACTCAAGGAGAAGAAGGAACAGCTTGAGGATAAATTAAAGCACTTGCTCATACCCAAAGATCCCAGGGATAAAAAGAATGTTATCGTGGAGATCCGTGGGGGGGCAGGGGGAGAAGAAGCTGCCCTTTTTGCTGGGGATCTTTTTCGTATGTATACCCACTATTCCGAGCGGCAGGGGTGGAAGGTAGAGATCTTAAGTTCTCATCCCACCGATATGGGTGGTTTTAAGGAGATTATCTTCCAGGTAAACGGAGACCATGTTTTTAGTAAGTTGAAATATGAAAGTGGCGTTCACCGGGTGCAGCGTATTCCAGTAACTGAATCCGGAGGGCGTATCCATACTAGTGCAGCGACTGTGGCGGTGCTTCCGGAGGCAGAGGATGTGGATGTGGAAATCAATCCACAGGATATACGGATCGACATTTTCTGCTCTAGTGGCCCTGGCGGCCAATCGGTAAACACTACTCAGTCCGCAGTGAGGATTACCCACCTTCCTACTGGGATAGTGGTTTCCTGTCAGGATGAGAAGTCCCAGCACAAGAATAAAGACAAAGCAATGCGTGTCCTGCGTGCCCGGCTTTTAGACCGTGCCGAGGAGGAGCAGCATGGGGAAATATCCTCTATGCGCAGGTCATTGGTGGGTAGTGGTGACCGCTCTGAGCGTGTCAGGACTTACAACTTCCCTCAGGGTCGCTTGAGCGACCACCGTATTGGGTTGACCATCTACCAGCTGCCGGAGATATTGGCGGGCGACCTAGATGAAGTGATCACCGCGCTGGTCATGGCTCAGCGGTCCGAACAGCTGCAGCAACAGAAGCCTGACCAGGTAAAAACTAAAGAGAAATGATAACCTGTGGTGAACTGCTGGTAAAGGGGACCAGGTTATTGAGAGAGAAGGAGATCGAGGCGTCCCGCTTGGAGGCAGAGGTACTGCTTGCCTTTGCTTGGGGGCGGAGTCGCACAGATCTCCTTATTTTTTCTAATGACCTGGTTCCAGGTAGTATAGAGGAAAAGTTTTACGACATCTTGCAGCAGCGCGGCTGTGGGGTGCCTGTTGCCTATCTTACCGGGGAAAAGGAGTTTATGTCTCTTCCTTTTTATGTTAACCCATCAGTACTCATCCCCCGCCCGGAAACAGAACTGATTGTAGAAAAGGTCCTGGAGCATTTTGCTGACCGGGAAGAAAAGGGAGCGGTGGGGCATTTGGCCGCAGATGTGGGCACTGGTTCAGGGGCGGTGGCAGTAAGCCTGGCCTACTATAACCCCAGACTGCGACTTAAAGCTGTTGATATCTCCGCACGGGCTATCCAGGTGGCTGCCAGGAATGCTAGACGCCATGAGGTGGCAGACAGGGTCGAGTTCCTGCAGGGCGACCTACTTTCTCTCCTGATCCAACGAGGATCTACAGGGGTGGGCCATGCTGTTGTTGCCAATCTTCCTTATATTCCAACTGCAGATCTTCATGATTTGCCGCGAGATGTGCACTACGAACCCAACTCTGCTCTGGATGGTGGAGAAGATGGTTTGGAACTATATAGGAGGCTTGCTCCCCAAGCAAGTGTCTTTCTGGCTCCTGGAGGCTTAATAGCTTGTGAGGTGGGTCCGGATCAGGCAGAACAGCTTGCCAGGATCCTATCTGTGCAGGGGTGGGAAGAGATCCAGATTGTCAGGGACTATGCCGGGAGAGAGCGTATAGTTATCGGGGTATTTGGTGGTTAACAGTTAGCAGTTAGTGGTTAGTCGTTGGAAAAGGAACTGCAGTGATGCAGGATGTAGGCTATCCCTCGAGCTTACAGGCAAATAAGACAATAAAGCAAACCTGGTACCGTTAAACAGGTACCGTTAAACAAACAAAAAAAGAGGTGCCTGATAGACGGCACCTCTAATCTATCTAGACAAATAAGACAATTTACGGAGTCTAGAGGATGATGAAGATCAGCAAGAAGTAGATGACCAGCAGGACTAACCCCAGGGGTAGACCCACCTTTGCCCATTCCGAACTGGTTATTTTCAGTTTTCCGGCGGAAATGATGTTGGGAATATTGCCTGGGATGAGCATTCCACCGCTGACCAGCAGACCCATCAGGATCGCTTCGATCTGCATACCGCTCATCGCGGGGCTGATTTCTGCAGCAGCAAGGGTGGCATTGTCCAGGACCGCGGAAAGCATATTGATCCAGTAGAGGACGCGGCCGTCCAATTGAACGATATAAGTATCGATCAGCGGTTTGAAACCGGAACCAAGTAACTCCAGAGCCATGATGAAGAGGAAAATCTTGCCTGCTCTGAGGAATACCCCGGAAAGGGTTTCATCTTCAATGTCAACCGGCTCATCAGTTGTTTTCTCTTCTGCAGAGCCTTTTCCTGCAATAATACTGCCTAAAAGGCCCATTACTACGACCCCTGGAATTACGAAAACACCCAGGAGCTTAAACAGGTACCAGAAGTCTGCACCCAACTTGGAGATAACAATTGTGGACAGGGGTTCCCCGATTGGTGTCAATACCGCTCCAAGGCCGATGGCAAAACAGGCGATGATGGTAATGCTGACCTTTTCTTTTCTTTTTAAAGGCAGGGCATTGACTATTTCCACCAGGATCAGTGAAGCGATAATTGCAGTAATCACACTGGAGAGAAGTCCGAGAATGATGATGATCGAGGTGATGAAAACTTTCAGGGGGATGTGGTGCAGCAGCTTTTTAATCCATTTGACAAACTGATTTTGAAAGACTGCAAATAGTAGACCGAAAATAAGTACTGCTCCTGTGATTAAATACATCAAGGGGTTGGTAATAATCTCGTGGACCAGTGTTTTGCTTAAGACTCCGGAGATGATTGTGGCGGCAAGACCCATGACAAAGAGGAATGGTTCTAAGTTGCGCTCAATCACCTTCACGAAGAAGGGTAATGTTAAGACGAGCAGCAGAATAACAATTAGCCCAACTAGCAAATGACAGCGCCTCCTTAAAAAGCTATAATATTATACAACTCTTTAGATTATATAATATTTTTCTCTTTTATTTCGACATTTTTATTTATTTTGTGCAGGTTTACTATTCCCATGAGAAGAAGATACTATTTCTTGCTGGTTAGGAAATCCTAGATGTGTAGTGTGGTGTAAGTATGAAAACTAATTATCTGAGGGTAGATCCCAGCTGTCCTGACCACGTTTTAATCGCAGAGGCAGCAGAAGTAATTAAACAAGGCGGCCTTGTAGCATTCCCCACAGAAACTGTTTACGGGTTGGGTGCTGATGGCCTCAACAGCGAGGCTGTAAACAAGATCTTCCAGGCCAAGGGGAGGCCCCTGGCCAATCCTTTGATCCTGCATGTGGCATCTCTTGTCCAGGCCCGGGCACTGGCCGCTTCCTGGCCGTCTGCGGCAGATGCACTGGCCAAAAGATTCCTGCCAGGTCCCCTGACACTGATCCTTCCGCGATCAGAGGTGGTACCGGATCTGGTAACTGCAGGGCTGCCTAATGTTGCCATCAGGTATCCCGCCAATAAGATCGCCCTAGCGCTGATCAAAGCAAGTGGTGTACCGATTGCTGCTCCAAGTGCTAATCTTTCGGGGCGTCCCAGCCCTACCCTCCCGGAACATGTTCTGGATGATCTGGGAGGGAAGATCGAGCTGATTCTCGATGGAGGACCTGCCGAGGTGGGTGTGGAATCCACCATATTAAGTCTGGCTGGAGACAACCCGGTTCTCTTACGCCCTGGAGGTGTGACCAAGGAGGAGCTTGAAGAAGCCTTAAAGGAAGAGGTTATTGTCCCTGGTACTGTTTTGCATCCAGAAAAGAGTCCAGGAGTAGAGGCAGTTCCTTGTCCTGGGCTTTATTTTAAGCATTACGCTCCCCAGGCACAGGTGATCATGGTCACAGGAGACCCCAGGGAGCAGGTAACTAAGGTGAAAGAATATTTAGCACGGCATTCCGGGCGGCGGGTCGGCATCCTGGCTACCAGCGAAAACTACCCGTCCTACCGGGATTTGGGTGTTTCAGCTGTTTACCTGGCGGACCTGGGCTCCGGCTGCCACCCGGAGGAGATTGCCAATCATCTCTTCAGCGCTTTCCGGGAGTGTGATGTGGCTGGTGCTGAGGTGATCCTTGTAGAGACAGTTGCACCTGAAGGTGTTGGACTGGCTGTGATGAACCGTTTGTGCCGTGCAGCAGATCAGCATGAGATCTGAGAATTAGAAAGAGGGGCTTTTCAGGTTGGACGAACTATTAACTTATTTCTTGGTTGCTGTTGCCCTAGGGGCCGATGCCTTTTCCTTGGCCTTGGGATTGGGTATGGAAAAACCATCCCGCCGGGATATACTACGCACCTCAGCTGTGGTGGGGATCTTTCATGTATTCATGCCCCTGGCCGGTCTTTTGGTGGGGGGTCTGCTTGGAGCTGCGGTGGGAAGGGTGGCCTCCTGGATTGGCGGGGTGATCCTGATCCTTTTGGGATTGAAGATGGCCTATGATGGATGGCCTTGGCGGCGTGTTGTTTACAGTTTTCGGACAGCCAAGGAGTCTTTAGGCTTACCCCGGGCAAATCATACCTTTTCCTGGGGAGGAATCTTGGTTTTAAGCTGGAGTGTCAGTGTTGACGCCTTTGGGGTCGGAGTCGGCCTTGGTGCATCGATTAGTGTGCTTTCCTATTTTGTTGCCATTTTGGGGATTGTTGCTGCTTTGATGACCGCTGCAGGTTTGGTTCTCGGTAGGTGGCTGGGTCACCAGGTTGGAAAGTGGGCTGAGTTGGTAGGAGGACTGGTGTTGGTAGTGATTGGTATTAAAATGTTTCTATAAAGTGGGGTGAGGGAGTTATGCGGATTTTATTTGTTTGTACAGGGAACACTTGCCGCAGTTTGATGGCTGAGAATCTGGCATCAAAAATATTGCACCGCTTCAACTTAGCAGGAAATGTCGAGGTTGCTTCGGCGGGGCTTGCTGCTTTTCCGGGGGCTCCCCCTAGTTCCGGGGCGCTTTACGCTTTATCCCAGGAGGGGATTGATTCTTCGGGGCACCGGGCAAAACAGCTGACCGGCGAAATGGTGCGTGATTATGACCTGATTCTGACGATGACCGCTGCCCAGAAACGGCACCTGCTGGACCTCTTTCCAGATTCTGCTGAGAAGGTTTTCGTTCTAAAGGAATTTGCAGATCCTGGGTCTGCTCCTGCAGTGTCAGCTGGTCTTGCGGAAATGGTGGAGAGGGCACAGGTCAAGAGAGATGATTTTTGGAAAGCTAATGGCAAAGCTATTAGGAAGCTGGAGGAGGAAAGGTCACTGCTTTTAAGGCGCCTTGAAGAGATCGAGGATGAAATAACTGCCTGGAAGGACCGCCTGGGTCAGGAAATTCTTTCGGAAACCAGGGAGATTAAAAAGTTGGAAGAGAAACTTGTGAAGTACGATATTTCAGATCCCTACGGCCAGTCTGAAAAGGTCTATCAGCGCTGTGCAGAGGAGATCTCCTCTGTCCTTGAAAAAGCATTTCAGCTCATGCAGAAAAACCTGGAGCATGATCAATAATTAATTTGTTTTGCTGAGAGGAATAGCAGCTGATTTTCTCGAATTCTTTCACTATTTGTTTTAGGGGTGGTTATTAATGATAACAATTGCCATCGGCAGCGACCATGCGGGCTACCGGTTGAAGCAGGAGGTCAAAGATTATTTTCGTGACCAGGGAATCCGGTTTAATGACTTCGGAGTGGATACCCCAGAGTCTGTGGATTACCCGGATATCGCCTTGGTGGTTGCAGAGTCTGTTGCCAGGGGGGAAAACAAATACGGAATCCTGATCTGCGGGACCGGGATTGGGATGGTGATGGCTGCCAATAAGGTCCCGGGAATCAGGGCAGCTCTCTGCCATGATATCTTCACAGCGCGCGCTGCCCGGGAGCACAATGATGCCAATATTTTAGCTGTCGGAGAAAGGGTGACTGGGGGAGGTGTTGCCTGTGGGATTGTTGAGACTTTCTTGCAGACATCTTTCCAGGGAGGGCGCCATGAGCGAATGTTTTTATAACTATTTTTACATTAGAATAATGCTTTTGGAAATCAATTAGTATTTTTGGAAAAATTGATGTGCAGATGGAATCAGCCATTGCAATGCGAATGGTACCAGCGA
>CALGIY010000287.1 GCA_937914965.1 uncultured Thermoanaerobacteraceae bacterium
TTGTGGCGGTTCTAGGAGTTTCCGGTTTAGGTGGTTCCGCCGGGCAAACTACGCGTCATGGTGTCAACTACTTGCTGACCAAAGACTATGACCTAGGCCGATATAAGAAAAAGATCGAGGAAGTTATCAAACAGGTGCCAGATCTAACTGCACTGAACAAGAATCGACCTCTGGATGTAGAAGTAAACGCTCCTGGAAAGCTGCCGGATCTCCCGGTTTCTGGAAAGCTGGTAAGAGGGTTTGGTTGGCAGAATGATGCCAACAACTGGCCGCGTTATCATGGGGGAATTGAGTTGTCTGTTGCCAAGGGGGCCCTAGTGCGCGCTGTCCTCCCGGGAAAGATTGTGTTAGTGGAGACAGACAAGACGCTCGGAAAGATTGTGGTCATCGAACATGGCCACGACTGTGCTACTTTCTATGGAAGGCTTGGGGATGTTGGGGTCAAGCCTGTGCAGGAGGTTGCCCAGGGTCAGGTTATTGGCAGCACAGCAGACACACTTTTTCACTTTCAACTTCGGGAAGGGGAACGTCTGGTTGACCCTATCTCGCGACTGCAGCAATAAAATTAATATTTTAGTTCTGGATTTTCTTGAAAAGGGGAGACTAATAAAATAATCTTTATATCTAAGAAATAAAAGATACGGCTGTGAAAGCAGGAGGCATCATAGTGAATTTAGAGCAGGTACTTTTTGAAAAGATTTTACCCCGGGTTGGCAGGGCCGCCCGGTACCTGGGGACCGAGTGGAACTCGGTTCACAAGGACTGGGATGCGGTTCCTGTGAGGATGGCTTTTGCCTTTCCTGATCTTTATGAGGTAGGGATGTCTCATCTGGGTTTACAGATTCTGTATAGTTTGGCGAATGACAGGGAAGACTTCCTGATGGAGCGCGTCTTCGCCCCTGCTGCTGATATGGAGCAGGAGCTGCGAGGGGCCGGGCTTCCCCTCTTCAGCCTGGAATCTCACCACTCCCTAAAAGATTTCGATGTAATCGGTTTTACCCTGCAGTATGAACTGTCCTTTACCAATATTATGAATATGCTCGATCTGGCGGGAATTCCACTGCGGTCAGAAAACCGCAGCGACAACCATCCCTTGATCATCGCTGGGGGTCCTGTTGCCTTTAACCCAGAGCCTCTTGCTCCCTTCATCGATGCCTTTGTGATCGGTGAGGGGGATGAATGCATCTTAGAAATCTTAGAGGCGGTGGGTGAAGTAAAGGGTAATTGCCCGCGGGCGTCCCGCTCTGATTTAATGGAGCGACTGGTGGAGATCCCGGGTATCTATATCCCTTCTTATTACCGTCCGGAATACACAGGGGATGGTAGGATCAAAGAAATAGTTCCCCTGCATCCCAAGGCCCCAGAGCGTGTGCAGCGGCGTGTAATCAGTGATCTCGATGCCGCTTATTATCCTCTGTCTCCCCTTGTACCTCTTGCTGAAGCAGTTCATGAGCGGGGGATGCTGGAGGTTTTCAGGGGGTGCACCAGGGGCTGCCGTTTCTGCCAAGCAGGTATGATTTACCGTCCGGTGAGGGAGAGATCGCCAGAGGTTCTGCTCTCCCAAGCCAGGGATATTATCAAGAACACAGGTTTTGAGGAGGTTTCACTGGTATCGTTAAGCAGTCTGGACTACAGCTGTCTCGACCGCTTGCTCCCACCCCTATCAGAGGAATGTAGGGCCACTCGGACCGGACTTTCCCTCCCTTCGCTGCGGGTGGATTCTTTCAGTGTGGAAACAGCTAAAGGGCTGCCCGGGCGCCGGACCAGTGTCACTTTTGCTCCAGAGGCGGGAACCCAGCGGCTGCGGGATGTGATCAACAAAGGGGTAACCGAGGATGATCTAATGGATGCTGTAGGGGCAGCCCTGGAAGCTGGGTGGTCTGCCATAAAACTCTACTTTATGGTGGGACTGCCTACAGAAGAGAGGGAGGACCTGGAAGGAATTGCTGAACTGGTGGAAAAGGTAGAAAACATCGGTAAGCGGTATAAGCGGGGAAGGAAAAGGCCGCGGGTGACCGTCAGTGCTGCCAATTTTGTTCCCAAAGCACACACTCCCTTTCAGTGGGAAGGGCAAAATTCCAGAGAGGTTTTAAAAGAAAAGCATGAGTTTTTAAGACCGCTGATTAAGAAAAGCAGAGCAGAGTACAACTGGCACAACATCGAGGTAAGTTTTTTAGAGGCGTGTTTTGCCAGGGGGGACCGCAGGCTTGCTGATGTGTTGGAAGGGGCTTTTTTGAGGGGGTGCCGCTTTGACGGGTGGACCGAGTATTTTCGCTTTCCCCTCTGGATGGAGAGTTTTCAGGCCGCGGGACTTGACCCAGTGAGTTATGCGGAAAAGAAATTTTCCTATGATGAAGTGCTGCCCTGGGATATAATTGATTCAGGAGTCTCCAGAGATTTCCTGATACGGGAGCACAAGCAAGCTCTGGATGGAGCGCTTACCCAGGACTGCCGCACTGCAGATTGCGGGAACTGTGGGATCTGTACTTCCCTGGGGGTAGTTCCTCAGTTGGTGAAAGAGAGGAAATAAAAGTGTCAAGGTACCGTCTTGAATATGCAATAAATGAAAAAATACGTTTTCTTTCCCATAGGGAATTGATGACTTCACTACAGCGTTCTCTGCGGCGTGCCTCATTTCCGTTCGCCTACAGCCATGGGTTTAACCAGCGCCCAAAGTTTTCCTTTGGTCCACCACTTGGAGTGGGCATAGCGGGATTGCGGGAATATCTGGATGTAGAGTTGGTGGAAGAGATCGCACAAGAGGAGTACCTTCAGCGGCTTCAGCAGCAGCTGCCGTTGGGTATAGAGGCGCATCGTTTGGTACTGGTTCCACCAGGGGATGCAGGACTGGGGAAGTTCATTAACTGTGCCTGCTACCAGGTACTAGTTCCCGACTCCCTGGGCATCTCGTGGGATAAACTGCTCCAGGACTTAGAAGAGGGAGATCCCTGGTGGTATGAAAGGCCCAATGATGGCAAGGTGTTCAATATGTCAGCAGGAATTATTAAGTCTCGTTTTCAACAGGACGAAGGGGACTTATACCTGGAGTTTTTGCTCAAGATAGGTCCAGGGGAGGTCCCTGTACGGGGTTTGCTGGATGTTCTCAGTTCTAAAGCGAATGCTGCATCTTTACCTCCTTTCCGAACTACCCGTACTGGCTTATACCGCCAAGAGAACAACTGCTTTATCAGCCCCATGGGAGAAATTGAAGTAATATTTGAAGGTTGAGGAGATATGCAGAAAGAAATTTATATTCATGTAACAAAAGAAGAAACAAAAGCTGCTGTGCTGGAGAACCGGAAATTGGTGGAGGTATACCTGGATCGTTCTTTTCAGAAACGCTTGGCCGGGAATATTTACAAGGGCAAAGTGGCTAATGTACTTCCGGGGATGCAGGCGGCTTTTGTTAATATCGGTTTAGAGAGGAACGCATTCTTGTATGTGGAGGATGCCCGGCCACAAAACCATGGGTCGCTGCCCATTCAAAATTTAATCCGTGAGGGAGAAGAGGTTTTAGTACAGGTTGTCAAAGAACCCTTTGGGACCAAAGGTGCCCGGGTGACAACCCATTTGACCTTTCCAGGACGCTATGTAGTCTTTATGCCGGATCTTAATGCTGTGGGTGTCTCCAGGCGGATTAAAATAGAAAAGGAGCGCGACCGCTTAAAGAAACTGGCAGGAGAGGTGCGTATACCCAAGCGGGGTTTGATTGTGCGCACAGTTGCCGAGGGTGTCAGCAAAGAAGAGCTGGAGCGGGATGTGCAGGAACTCTACGATCTCTGGAAGATGGTTAAACAAAAAGCTGCCCACAGGTCTGCCCCGTCAACAGTTCATCAGGAACTTGAACTGGTTTCCTGGGTCTTGCGAGATATCTTTGGGGAAGATGTTGACCGCTTGATGACCAATGACCAGGATACCTATGACAAAATCCTGGAATTATGCCAGGCCTTTGCACCTCACCTCAGCAGCAGGGTCTGCCTTACCGCAAGTGATTTTGGTGAGGAATACGGGCTTGAGCAGGAAATCACCCGCGCACTGCGCCCGAAGGTCTGGCTCAAAAGTGGGGGTTACCTTGTTATTGACGAGGCGGAGGCACTTACAGTCATCGATATCAATACTGGTAAATATGTCGGTACGAAGAACTTTCCCGAAACTATTTTCCGCACCAATTTGGAAGCCGTCCAGGAAATTGTGCGCCAGATCCGCCTCCGTAATGTAGGGGGCATTATTATTATCGATTTTATTGATATGGAACTTCCAGAGCACCGCAGTGAGGTAATCCGGCATCTGGAAGAGGAGCTAAAAAAGGACAAAACCAGAACTTGTGTGCTTGGCCTTACCCAACTGGGACTTGTAGAACTGACCAGAAAAAAGGTACGGCCGAGTCTGAGCAGTCTGCTTGAGCGTAGTTGCCCTTATTGTGAAGGAACAGGCAGAGTGCTCTCCGAAGAGACGGTATGCATGCAGGCTTGCCAGGAAATCAGGGCACAGGCTGCAAACTGTGAAGCTCCAGGAATTCTAGTGGAGGTGCATCCTTCTGTGGCTGCCTTTCTGATCGGTGGTGGGGGGAGTCACCTCAGGGAACTGGAAGCGGAAATCGGTAAGAAGATTATTATCAAAGGAAGCGATAGTTCCCACATGGAGGGAGTGCAGGTCAAAATCCTTTACAGCAAAGAAGAGATTACTGCACTTTCTGCACCTGTTAAGCCTGGGGAGATCCTGAATGTTGAGGTGGAGGAGATGCATGCTGCCAACCCCAAGGATGGAATCGCTCGGATCCAGGGTTTTATTGTGGATATTGAGGATGGCAGCGACTGCGTTGGGCAGAAGGTTGTGATCGAAATTGAAAAGGTATACCGCACCTGTGCTAGAGCCCGAATTTTGAAGAAGACAGAAACAACAGCCTGAACACGGTGCCAGACACCTAACATAAACTACCAATTATCGTTTTGGTGGACAGCAGAACGTCCCCGTGTTCATTGCTTGATTGCTTGACAGCAAGGGGTTAGAGGTGCTAAAATTTCGTTGTGACTGTTTCAGTACACAATCGCTCGGGAAGGGTCTAAAAAGTGCACAAGATGCCACCCCGGAAGTCCCGGCGGAAGGAGGAAAATCTGTGTTTGCAATCGTAGAAACAGGCGGTAAGCAGTATAAGGTTCACCAAGGTATGGTCCTTCGGGTAGAAAAGCTTGATGCTGCAGAAGGGGACCAGGTGGTGCTTGATAAGGTCCTGGTGGTGGACGAAGATGGGGAATGTAAGGTTGGAACCCCTTTCCTGCCAGGAGCGCAGGTAACAGCTCGTATTCTTAGACAGGGAAAAGCTAGAAAAATACTTGTTTTTAAGTATAAGGCCAAGAAGAACTACCGCCGCAGGAGAGGTCACAGGCAGTTATTTTCAGAGATTATGATCCAAGAGATTTCATCCGGACAGGAGGAAACAGCGGCTGCTGTTGAGTAGCTCTGCAAACTATGATCCGGGTCACATTTTTTGAAAATGAAAGTGGTAAACTGCGGGGCTTCCAGGCCAAGGGGCATGCGGGGTATGCCCTTAAAGGGGACGATATAGTTTGTGCCGGTGTATCAACTTTGATTCAGGCAGCGGCAGCAGGGCTCGAGAAGTTCCTTTCAGAGCAAGTGCACCTTACAGAAAGGCTTGCAGATCCGCAGGATGTTTTTGTAAAGTTGATGCTGCCTGAAGCTTTGTCAGGAGAGGAAGAAAAAGCGGCCCGTGTGATCCTGGAGACATTGGAACTAGGAATGCGAGGGGTCGCCGGGAGTTACGGAAAATATCTAGAAGTGAGGAGGTGCCGTGATGAACTTAAAGAAGTTTGATTTACAGTTATTTGCTCATAAAAAGGGAGTCGGTAGTTCACGTAACGGGCGTGATAGCGAATCCAAGCGGCTGGGTGTGAAGAGGTATGACGGCCAGTTTGTTACTGCCGGGAACATCATTATACGCCAGCGGGGAACGAAGGTTCACCCCGGTTGGAATGTAGGCCGCGGCAGGGACGACACTCTTTTTGCTCTGGTCGATGGTTATGTGAAGTTTGAAGCAAGAGGTAAGGATAAGAAGCAGGTTAGTATTTACGCCCAGATGGTCTGATGGATAAATAAGTAAGTGCAAGGCCTCCCCTGGTCCTTTAAGACCAGGGGAATTTGTTATCTGGACAGTACTCAATCAATGTTTGTATTATCCCTGCCAGATGGCAGGCTAGTGAGGTTATTAAATGTTTTATGATTACGCAAAGATCAATGTAAAAGCAGGTGACGGAGGAAACGGGTGCGTTGCCTTTCGCCGGGAGAAGTATGTTCCCGCAGGTGGCCCCAGCGGTGGTGACGGTGGGCGTGGTGGAGATGTAATTTTTGCTGCAGACAGGAACCTCCATACCCTGATCGACTTCCGCTACCGCAAACACTACAAGGGAGAGCGGGGAGTACACGGCCGTGGAAAGAATCAGCATGGGAGACATGGGGAGAATCTGGTAGTACGGGTCCCTGTAGGGACAGTATTAAGGGATCTGGATGGTAATTTCAGTGTTGACCTGAAAAGGCACGGCCAGCAGGTTGTTGTCGCCCGCGGTGGAAAAGGTGGGCGGGGCAATGCCCGTTTTACCACACCCCAACTGCAGGCACCGCGCTTTGCTGAACGGGGGGACCCTGGGGATGAGCTCATGCTGGAACTGGAACTGAAGCTCTTGGCTGATGTTGGTCTAATTGGTTTCCCCAATGCAGGCAAATCTAGTCTCCTCAGCCGCATCTCGGCAGCTAGACCTAAGGTAGCAAACTATCCCTTCACTACCCTCAACCCAGAACTAGGAGTGGTTAAGATCGGGGATCGGAGTTTTGTAGTTGCCGACCTCCCGGGACTGATCGCTGGTGCACATACAGGTTCTGGACTGGGGCACCGCTTTTTGCGTCATGTGGAGCGTACCAGGGTTCTCGTTTTAGTTGTGGATACAGCTGGTACTGAGGGTCGGGATCCCATAGAGGATGCGAAGATCATTCTTCAGGAACTGGAGCTTTATAATCCGGAACTAGGGGAGCGCTTACTGGTAATCGCTGCCAACAAGATGGATCTTCCAGATGCCGCAGGGAAATTTTCTCTACTTCAAAAAGAATTCCCCGCATTCAAGATCTATCCTATATCCGCAGTGACCGGTTCCGGGGTGCAGGAACTTTTATATGACCTGGCGGATACTTTAGAGCGTCAAAAGGGCGAGGAAGAAGAAGAGACAGAGCCCGAAGAGGAAGTTCTGATTACTGTTGATGAGCGCTCAGATCAAGGCTTTACCATCTCCGGGGAAAATGGGTTGTTCTTGATTCGTGGGAAAGGCATCGAGCGGTTGGTTAACCGGTTAGACATGGAGAATGACGATGCCCTCAGGTACTTTCAGCATATGATGGTCTTGATCGGGATTGAGGATGCCCTGCGCCAGAAAGGAATAAATGAGGGAGATACTGTGAGAATTGGGGAATTTGAGTTTGAGTGGCAATAAAAGAAAGGTGGCAGGAATTGCTGACAGGTAAGCAGAAACGTTATCTACGATCCCTAGCAGTAAATATGGTTCCCATCCTACAGGTGGGCAAGTCTGGGATCAGCGAAAATTTAGTGCGCCAGTTGGATGAAGCATTGGCAGCACGGGAATTGATCAAGGTGCGGGTACTTCCCCAGTGCTCTGGGGAGGCCAAAGATGTCGCTGCGGTTTTGAGTGAGCAGACGGGATCAGAACTTGTACAAGTGATCGGCCGGAATGCGGTTATCTACCGGCAGGGGGAAGACCCGGAGATCACCTTACCTTAAATTTTGGGAGAATGGAGAATTGTCGATGCCCTGTTTTGATCGTGCAGCAATCCAGCAGGCACGCCGTATTGTGGTCAAGGTAGGGACGAAGCTGCTCTGTGGGAGCAGGGGGCAGCTTAACCTCCGGCGGATGGAAAGCCTGGTGCGTGATCTAACTGCTCTATGGGATGAGGGGCGTGATATAATCCTTGTCAGTTCAGGAGCAATTGGCGCTGGAGTGGGTAGGTTGGGGCTTTCACGTAAACCCCGGACAATCCCTGAAAAGCAGGCCGCCGCTGCTGTCGGCCAGGGGATTCTCATGCAGCACTATGAGACTTTTTTCGCACCTCAGGGAATCACAGTAGCCCAGGTGCTCTTGACTCGGGATGATATCACCAACCGTGTGCGATACTTGAACGCTCGCTATACCCTGCAGACACTTTTGGGCTATAGGGCTGTTCCTATAGTTAATGAGAATGACACTGTAGCAGTGGAAGAGATCCGCTTTGGTGATAACGATACTTTAGCGGCTTTGGTGGCCTGTCTGGTTGATGCGGATCTCCTGGTTTTACTTACCGATCTCGACGGCTATTATACGGCCGATCCTCGCAGAAATAAAGATGCAGAACTGATCCCAGAGATTGATGAGATCACGCCGGAGATTGAATCAAATGCAGGGGGGCGCGGGTCTGCCCTGGCTACTGGGGGGATGGGAACAAAGATCCAAGCAGCAAAGATCACCATACAGGCCGGGATTCCCCTTGTTATTGCCAGCGGTAT
>CALGIY010000288.1 GCA_937914965.1 uncultured Thermoanaerobacteraceae bacterium
CTTATAAAGAAGCAGCATTGCTGGTAGGGAGCATTGCTGGTAGGGTTGGGGAAATGCTGAGGAGCATAGATGTAGAAAAGTCAGTGGGAAAGGTTTTATGCCAGGATATTACCAAGATCGTGCCAGGTGAATTCAAGGGTCGGGCCTTTAAGAAGGGGCACATCATTACAGAGGAAGACATTCCGGAACTGCTGAAACTCGGCAAAGAACATATTTATGTTTGGCAGTCTAATTCCAGTGATGTGCATGAAGATGAGGCAGCAATAAGAATAGCCAGGGCGGTTGCTGGGGCGAACATAACCTATGGAGAACCATATGAAGGGAAGTCCACCTTAAAATCGACTATCAAAGGGCTGTTTAAAATCAACAGTTCCCTTCTTCAAGAGGTCAACTCCATCGACTATGTTTCTGTTGCGAGTTTACCGAACAACTATACAGTAGAGTGTGACCAGACCCTTGCTGGCGCCAGGGTCATTCCCCTGATGATTGAGGATTCCAAGTTGAGCCTTGTGGAGAAATTGTGCAGGCAACAGGGTTCTCCCTTTGAGGTTAAACCGTACAGGAAGTTAAAATTCGGGATTATTACTACTGGAAATGAGGTCTATAAAGGGCGTATTAAGGATAAATTTGGCCCGGTGATGAAAAGTAAAATGACCTATTTTGATGCCCAGGACCTGGGTCAAGTAATCTGCCCGGATGATACGGAAACGATACAAACGGCTATCTGGAATTTTGTCGAAAAGGGTGCTGAGCTGATCCTCTTGACCGGGGGTATGTCAGTGGACCCAGATGACCTGACTCCTAGTTCCATTAGGGATACCGGGGCTAATGTGGTCACCTATGGAGCACCGGTACAGCCCGGTAACATGTTCATGCTGGCCTATCTGCAAGGTGTGACATTGGTGGGTATCCCCGGGTGCGGTATGTACTTCCATACAACTGTTTTAGATGCTGTACTGCCGCGGATCTTTGCAGGTGAGGTCCTTGATAAAGGTTATTTTGCTGCCATGGGAGAGGGTGGCCTCTGCTCCCACTGCGAAACCTGCCGCTACCCGAACTGCTATTTCTGCAGGTGATAGACGTATACAGTTGTCTTTCAGGTACGCTGCTATGCTGGTGGGCGTCACTTGCTGCATCAGGAGTGGCATACCAGGAAATGACATGCCTTTTGAGGTCGAAGAATTCTACGAAATGTTTTATCACTACCAGCTAACGGATCAGGAAATCAGCGAACTGCTGGAAGGGGCTAAAAATTAGGTACATTAGTTGATACAATCATAGTTTGGTGAACACCAGAAATAGTGGCTTCCGGGGTTGCCTGGGAGCCGTTATTTTCTAGTGCTGCCATATATTCTGGTAAAAGTTTATCTGGTTCTACCATCCCCAACCTGGCCCGGGCAACTGTCTCCACTCTCTGCGGGGAGGTAAGGTTTGATGCTTGAAGTTCCATGGCTAGTGCTAGGTTGCTGACGAACATAAAACCCGATCAAACCACCTGTATGTCCCTTAAAATCATTAAAATGTTACAAAAAGGTGATAATAGATATTGTCAAATTAACGAGATTGTGATATACATAAAACGTGATGCTTTATTGCATATGGCTTGAGACCCGGAAAAAAAGGTATACTCCTAAAACCTCCGACTCTCATGCCAACCGATGAAGAAAACATATAAGAAGGAGGTTTTAGCGTGTACCAGGACAAAACTCTTACATGCCGTGATTGCGGTAACGAATTTGTTTTCACTGCTGGCGAACAGGAATTTTACGCATCTCGTGGTTTTGAAAACGAGCCTTCACGCTGCCCAAATTGTCGGGCGGCGAGGAAGCAGCAGCGGAATAACCGTGGATCAGATCGGCAGCCGCGTGAAATGTTCAAAGCTATCTGCGCTGAGTGTGGCCGTGAAGCGGAAGTACCCTTCCGCCCGTCCCCGGACAGACCGGTTTACTGCAAAGATTGCTTCCAGAACAACAAATCACGTTGGTAAAAGGCTTGTAACGAGCCAGATCAAAAGAGGCGGGTATTTTTCCGCCTCTTTTTTAATTATGATGCTTGCGGTACTAAAATGCAGTAAATACTGGAGGTCGCAGGATCCATATTATTTTGCAGGCAGGTCACAGGTGATGATGGTTTTTGATGCTTCATCAGCAGTGGTGACGAGGACACCCTCTGGATTGGCGATGAGGCTGTTTCCCAGGCTGACCATGCCAATGTGGCTGCCTACGGTGTTGGCCAGGAATACATAACAGTGATTTTCTACTGCCCTGGCAAGAGGGAGTGCCCGGTTTTTGTCCACCTTCCAGCGGGCTTCGGACGGCTTGTAGTAGTGAGCCGAGAGGATAAAGAGAGCATCGGTTTCACTGCAGGTGTTCTGTGCCAGTTCGGGGTAGTTCTGATCGCGGCAGATGATCACACCGAACCTGTAACCCCGAAAATCAAAGGCCAGAGTCTGTGTTCCGGGTGTGAAATATTTCTCCTCGGCGGCAGTGAGGTAATTTTTATAATAGGTGTGAGTGGTTCCATCCGGGAGGATTACTGTGGCGGCATTGTATAGTTTCTCATCGTTAAAAAGGGCCCTGCCCACAATAAGGCCTATCTCCATTTCTGCTGCCTGCCGGGTTACTTTATCTAGTGCTGATGATAAGTCTGCATTGAAGTTCTCATGGCATAATGTCTTTGGGTTATAACCTGTCAGGCACATTTCAGGAAATACCAGCAGGTCGACTCCTCTCAAAGCTGCTTCTTTCGCCATCTTTAGTACTGTAGTAGTATTAGTCTCCAGTTCGTCAGCAATGAACATTTGAGCTGCACCGAGTCGCAATGTTATAACCTCCAAGGCATATATTGCCTTTTATTCTATAATGAAAATAATTGATGGGCAAGTATCAAAATGGTACCATAACGGTACCTGGTTTGCTTTATTGTCTTATTTTGCTAGATAGATGTCTCTCAGAGAATAACCTCTTGTGGTCTTTTATCTCCGAGCATCCATTCTGGATAGCAGTGGACAGCAGAACCGTTCCCGTGTCCACTGACAAACTGGGGCTTTGTTGTTTTGAGGAGTAGTGCTAAAATTGATAGGGGTACATGCCCGGTAGGAGGTGAGCATTATCCCGCGAAAAAGGAGAAAATGCATGGTGGAGTTTCTTCCATCGGTCACATATTACAAACCTGCGGGGGTTCCTCTGCGTGAACTGGAGGAAGTAAACCTAACTGTAGAGGAACTTGAGGCACTACGTCTGAAGGACTTGGAAGGGTTGGAACAGGTGCAGTGTGCTGATCAGATGGGGGTTGCACGGACCACCTTCCAGCGTATTTTATATGCTGCCCGGGCCAAAATAGCAGAGGCCTTGGTGGAAGGAAAGGCAATCCTTATCGAAGGAGGCAGGTATGTGGTCCATCCGGAGTGCAAGTACAGGTGTGCCGAGTGTGGATATGAGTTTAAGGAACCTCAGGACGCCTGGCAAAACGGCGTGTGCTGCCCAGATTGTGGTAAGGGTTCTGCACACAAGGTGCATAGCTGTGGGGGACCAGGGCAGGGGAGAAGGCATGGTTTTAGAGGGAGTTGCGGCCAAAATGATGCCAGTGAGACCGGTGGACTACAGGAGAAACCTAAAAAGGATAAATAAACCTTGTTTTTGATGCCGACTGTGAAATGTGTATTTGGTGGTATAACTGGGCAGAACACAGATAACCCAGGTAATAATAAGACAGGAGGAAAAATCATGAAAATTGCAATGCCATATGCAAATGGTATGGTCAACCCCCACTTTGGCCAGAGCAGAGAATTTATTATCTTTGAGTCCGAGGGGAAAGAGGTAAAGGGAAGCTCGCTCATCAACAATGAAGACTCTTGTCATAACCATGAGGGATTGGCCAGTCTTTTGAAGGCCCAAGGTGTTGACGTGGTCATCACAGGTGGGGTCGGCCAGCCCATGGTGAGGGCACTGGGTAAGATGGGATTCAAGGTGGTGACAGGGGCATCCGGGGATGTTAAAAAAGTAGCAAACGACTATTTGAATGGCACCCTGGAAACTGCAGATATTAAACTCTGCGGCTGCGGTGATCATGAGCATGGGGACGATCATGGGCATCACTGTTAATTAAAATCGAAAATAGAGTTCGGAAAAACTTCTCTGGCTTCCAGTTAGTTCTGGGAGCCTTTTTGGTGCGCCATGCCTCCCTAAAAAAAGATCTGAAAAAATAGAAAATTGACTTGCATTTTTAATGGCTATATGCCAATATAGTAATATAAGTTTTGCGCTGGTTTCAAGTCAAAAAATAATTAAAACAGAAAGGAGAATACCATGAAAGAACGCGACAAGTTACTGGGGTTAGTGTTACTTTTTCTTGCAGCATATTTTATTCCCTTTGGGCACCCACGGGTGGGCAAGGCTATCCTCGAAGGATTTTTGATGCTCCAGAATTATGCCCAGGAACATGTTCTCTTCTGCCTGATACCGGCTTTGTTTATCGCCGGGGCTATTTCTTACTTTGTTTCCCAGCAGGCAGTGATCAAGTACTTCGGTGGGGGAGCTAAAAAATGGGTGGCCTATCTGGTGGGTTCGGTTTCAGGTGCGATCTTAGCTGTTTGCTCTTGTACTGTACTGCCTCTTTTTGGCGGAATCTACAAGCGTGGCGCCGGGCTGGGGCCGGCTATTGCTTTCCTCTACTCGGGTCCGGCCATCAACATCCTGGCCATTGTATTGACAGCTAGAGTGCTTGGTTGGGAGATGGGTCTGGCTAGAGCTGTAGGCGCTGTTTCCTTCGCACTGGTGATTGGTCTTTTGATGGCGTTTATTTTCCGTAATGAGGAGCGGGAGCGTTTAGAAAATGCGCGTAAAATGATGGCTGAGCTGCCGGAAGAGAAAAGAACACCCCTGCAGACACTCCTGTACTTTTTCGTCATGATCTTGATTCTTGTTTTTGCTGCTTGGGGTAAACCGGCAGGGAGTGACGGCTTCTGGTTGGCTGTCTTTCAGGTCAAGTGGTATCTGGTTGCCGCCTTGCTCATTGTGCTTGCTTATATGGTCTGGCGCTGGTTTGAAAAGGATGAGATATCTTCCTGGTTGGATGCCACCTGGTTCTTTACTAAGCAGATTATTCCGCTTCTCTTTGCCGGTGTCCTGGTAGCGGGTTTCCTGCTGGGGAGACCAGGGCTTGACAACGGAATCATTCCCTCTCGCTTGATTGCTGCTGTAGTGGGCGGTAATTCTCTGCAGGCCAATTTTGCAGCATCTCTTGCCGGGGCACTGATGTACTTTGCCACCCTGACGGAAATACCTATTCTCCAGGGGCTTATTGGCTCTGGTATGGGGAAAGGACCTGCTCTGGCACTGCTGCTTGCTGGCCCTGCATTGAGTTTACCCAGCATGCTGGTGATCATCAGAGTTATCGGAGCTAAAAAGGGTTTGACCTTCGCGGGGTTGGTTGTGGTAATGGCCACTTTTTCCGGTTGGCTGTACGGGATGTTTTTTTAATCACTGGCAGCAGTATGGCCTTTAACCCGTGCGGAAGGTATTCTATTATATAAATACATCTAAATATTGAGGAGGAATATCAATGAAAATCAAGATTTTGGGGACAGGGTGTGCCAAGTGCAAGAAGCTTGAAGAGATGGTGCGGGAGGTCGTCAGCGACCTGGGGGTGGATGCCGATATTGTGAAAATAACCGACCTCAACGAGATCCTGGAGTACGATATCATGATGACCCCTGGGCTTGTTGTAAACGGGGATGTTGTGTGCTCCGGAAGGCTTCCGAAAAAGGATGAGATCAGGAACTGGCTGCAAGGAGAATAGTCTTAGAGCAGGCCAAATCAGAGCACAAGAAAGAGGAGGTGATGAAATGGCCAATGATATCTATGACCTGCGCACCCGGGTAACCAAGGCCCTGGCTAACCCCTTACGGCTGAAAATTATTGACCAACTTGACCAGGATCAGAAAAAGTGTGTCTGTGAGCTGGTAGATGCCCTGGGCTGCGACCAGCCTGTGGTGTCCAAGCACCTGGCTGTTCTTAAGAATGCTGGGCTAGTCACAATGTTTATTACAAGCTCCGCACACCCTGTATCAAGAAATTTCTTGACTGCATCGATCATGTGTTGAGGGAGGATCTGCAGGTAACCAAGGATGAAATGAGCGGTGTGCTGAACTGCCTTAAAGAGAATGGTAGTAAAGGATAGATACCCAAAATTACTATTTTCCCCGTTCAATGATACGTGGGGAGGGGATGTAACAATCAGTTCCTAGATCGCGGCGGATAATATCGTTATCTGGGGTTTCAATGGTGACCCAGTTCTGGACTACAACTCCACCCACACCTTGGTACACCTCTCTTTCTTCGCCTGCTTGGATGGATGAGGTGTACTGTATTTTTGTCTCGAAGTCGATACGGTTTAAGGTTTGGTGATGCCAGGTGACCTTTAGGGGCATCTGGCGGCCATAGAAGGCCATGTGAATGGTGTTTCCCTGTATCTCGGCCCAGATAAGGATAGGGCCGCTGGTATTGTTGCGAAACCGCAGGTCGAGCACACCATAATTTACTGTTGCATCCTGTCCAGGAGGAACATAGGGAACTGTCATGAAGTGGGGATGCCGCTCGATGATTTCCAGATCGCTGAGTACTGCCAGATTGTATAGGAGAGATGCTATCTTGCAGACGCCCCCGCCGATTCCTGGTTCAACCCGATTGCCGGTAAATACCCCACCATACATGAACCCTCGCCCCTCAGTATAGGGACCGAGGGTATTATTTTGAGAAAACACCTCACCTGACTGAACAACCGTTCCTGCCAGGTGATCTGCAGCAAGGCGGACATTGTGCATCTCATCCAGAAATGGATTGGAAATAGTCGCCTGGTAAGAAGCCATCAGCACAGGAGTGTCGTATTTTTCCTTTAGCACTTCAACTCTGTATGTGTCCTTCCAAGGGTGTGGCCTTGTAGGATCTTTCGGGATCTGGTCCCCATTAGGAACTGTCATATCTTTGCCTGCACGGGACGAAAGTTCAGATTTGTTCATGTTATTATTTTCTATTCTATTTCCAACGAAGGGAAGGACCCCAGTGATCAGCAGGAGGATTAATATACAAACCTGTTGCTTTTTCTTTCGCATCATCATCTGCTCCTTTAGAAAATACCTCAATTTACCTTCCGGGATGACCAACCCAGCATATCGAGGACAAGTCAGTAGCCCAGAGCAGATTCAATGAGCATAGCGATTCCCAGAATGATCAGGATAGCGGTCCAGGTGCTGCTCAGTGGGAAAGGGGAGAGAGCTGCAGTTCCCAAGAAAACCAGGCCCACCGAACCCCGCAGTATCCTGTCGAGGTTGCCAAGATTGCGTTTGAATGATATCTTCACGTTAAATCACCCATTAAATAGATTCCCTGAAGAAAAGAAAGTATGCATTCACCACAAAAAATAAGGGATTTGCTGATCAAATTAGCAGGCACATAGCTCATGGATGATCTGAAGCTGAACGGGGGAGGGTTAATGCGGGGTAAAATTATGGCCCCCGGGATGCTGTGGGGGCCCATTAACAACTGACTTAAGTATTTTGCTGATTGGACTCTACCATTTTTACCATCATTGTTGCTAAGCTTTGTCTTTCTTGGTCGCTGCCATTTTCCCACAGAGCTTTGATAACCTTGTTTTCTGGGGCATCGGGGACTACATTCGCGGCCAAATAATCCCCCAAAAGCTTGGCCGAGTTCTGGATCTGGTTCTGGGAGATCCCTGCTTTTTGGGCTGTTTTCAACGCTGTGGATAGGGTATCAACCCACTGATCAAAGGTTTTGATATCCATCTTAATCCTCCTTGTATTTATGGTTGTGTTTCCAGTATTAGTTTTTCAGCTTTAATTATTCGATTGATAAGCTTTGAGCTGTTCCCATTTTAAAACAGTAGTTAATCTCTTTTTTTTAGCAGGTAAAGAAAAGAGTTTGTCGAACTAGAACAAGTGTTGTTTTATAAAGGGGTGGGCTTTCTTGATGATGCTAATTTTTGGTATTTGCGGTGGTCTATCATTATTCCTATTCGGCATGAAGATCATGGGAGAAGGCCTGCAGAAGGTTGCCGGGGATAATATTCGGAAGATATTAGAGCGTGCAACCAGATATCCTGTTGTGGCAGTTATACTAGGTGCTACTACAACTGCCCTCATCCAGAGCAGCAGTGCTACAACAGTCTTGGTCATAGGTTTTGTTAACGCTGGGTTGATGACCCTCAAACAGGGGGTCAGCGTTATCATGGGAGCAAACATCGGTACCACCATTACCGCCCAGCTCATTGCTTTCAAATTGACAGATTATGTTTTCTTGATTATTGCAATAGGATTTTGCTTCTATTTCTTCGGCAAAAGGCGTGTTTACCACTATATTGGCCAGTTCATATTGGGCATTGGCCTGCTTTTTTTGGGACTCGATGTCATGTCAAATGCTGTAGCACCGTTGAGAGACAGCCCTGCCTTTCTGCAGTTTATCGCCAGTTTCTCCCAGTATCCTCTGCTCGGTGTCCTGGTGGGAATACTCACTACCTGCATTGTCCAAAGTAGTGCGGCCACCATTGGTATGCTGATTGCTCTTGCCAGCCAGGATATTATTACCTTTTCTGCCGCAGTGCCAGTTCTTTGCGGCGATAACATCGGCACTTGCATAACAGCCCTCTTGGCCAGCATTGGAACAAATCTGAATGCCAAGAGAGTAGCGATTGCACATGTTATGTTCAATGTCACGGGTACTATTATTATTATGACTCTGCTCCCCTGGTTTAAAGAATTTGTTTATCTGATTACTCCTGCTGGTGAGGTGGCAAGGCTCATTGCCAATGCCCACACCGCATTTAACCTCTTGAATACCTGTTTGTTTATACCTTTTGTGGGCGCCTATGCTAAATTTATCGAATTTATCCTGCCTGGAACGGTCACAGTAGAGGAAAAGGGCCCAATTTACCTTGATGAAAGAATGTTCAGTTCCCCGGCCGTAGCTTTATCTCTGGCGACCAAGGAAATTATCAGAATGGCCTCTATAGCTGGTAGGAGCCTTGAATCATCCATCCAGGGATTCAATAAGAAAGATGAAAAACTCCTAAAGATAACCAAAAAAGATGAAGATGTTATTGATGAATTGGAAAAGGCAATTACCTTTTACCTGGCTAAGCTGTCACAGAAGGGTTTCTCACAAGAACTTTCCGGGAGGCACACAGGTCTTTTAAATGCAGTGAAAGATTTCGAAAGGGTTGGGGACCACTCAGAGAACATTGCGGAATTAGCTCAGATACGGATTGAGGAGAACCTTCCTTGCAGTGAATTCGCCATCAAGGAATTAGATGAGATGTACACCCTGGTTTACAGTTCTTTTAAGAACGCACTGGAAGCCCTGCAGGATGAAAATAAAGAAAAGGCACGCTTGGTGGTGCAGACTGAACCGCTCATTGACCAGATGGAAAAGGATCTACGCTCAAGCCACCTGGAACGATTGAACAAGGGAGTCTGCTATCCGTATTCAGGTGTGATTTTCCTTGACATCATCAGCAATTTAGAGCGTATCGGTGATCACTCTAACAACGTTGCTGAGGTAGTACTGGAACATTTTTGATAAATTAGGAATAATAATCGACAAATTTAGAGGTGCGGTTAGTAATAAATGACAAAAAACTGCACATCCACAGCTTCATCCACACCGGATAAGGCTTTAAATGAAGGTTATAAACAGACTTATCCACATTGTCCACAGGTTTTATGATTTTCGAGGATTTAGTAAAATGGGTTTTTCGACACCCCTAATCTTCGGTTAAACCCGCACTTTCAATGCCAATGTCATATATGGTAATGTTTTACATATGTTACACAGATCCTTTCCAAAGGGTCTATTTTTTATTGACAGAAGTTGTAGCCTTGTGGTATTATTTAACCACTTCGTGGCATCGGAAATTTCCGGGACAGGCACGAGGATAATATTTTAGGAGGAATGCAACGTAATGCAGGGCAAGGTAAAATGGTTTAACCAGGAAAAGGGATACGGCTTCATCGAATGCGATGAGGGTGGAGATGTTTTTGTTCATTATTCGGCAATTCAAGAAGAGGGTTTTAAAACCTTGGCAGAAGGACAGCGGGTGGAGTTTGATGTAGTTCAAGGTGCCCGTGGGCCCCAAGCATCCAACGTTTCTAAATTATAGATTTCCCAATCTTGGATTTATGCAATTTGCTATTAATAGGGTCCCGTAGAGGGGCCCTTTTCTTATTTATTTAATTAATCTTGTTTTGCAGGATTATTCTCTTGTAAAGGGAATAATAATAATAAGCAAAGATTTCATTACTAATGGGGGTGGAGTGCAGATGAAAATTAACATCCGGGCAAAAAACGCCACAGTTACGGAAGCACTAAGGAATTATGTTGAAAAGAGGTTGACAAAGTTAACCCGGTATTTTGATTCCATCCAAGAAGCGCATGTTACGGTTTCTACAGTTGGGGACAATTATTCTGTAGAGGTGACAATCCCCCTGAATGGCAATATGATTCTTCGTGCTGAAGATTTAAGCAGGGAAAGCTTTTATGAAGCAGTAGACCTGGTTTTAGAAAAGCTGGAAAGACAGGTGCGTAAGCATCGTACCAAGCTTTACCGGAAATTCCGCAACCAGGGGCTCAAGGCATTGATCTCAGAAATGGGCGAAACCGATAAAAAAGAAGAGCCAGTTGTTGTTAAAACCAAGCGCTTTCCCATGAAACCGATGTCGATTGATGAAGCAATCTTGCAGATGAATTTGCTGGGACACGATTTTTTTGTTTTCAGCAATGCCGACACAGGGCAGGTTAATGTTCTTTACAAAAGAAAAGACGGAAACTACGGGCTGATCGAACCAGAGGTTTAAGTTGGCGGTAACTGGCATTTAGTATACTTATTGTCAGCAATACAGCAGGGAC
>CALGIY010000289.1 GCA_937914965.1 uncultured Thermoanaerobacteraceae bacterium
GGCCACGGTGGGATTTTTGTTCTGTAATGTAGGATTGAAATTCAAGCGAGTATTTACCGATATCATGTAATAAACCTGCCACATATCCAAATTGTTGTACCCCTAATTTCTCCGCAAACATCTTGGCTAGTTTTGCGGTATTAAGAAGATGCTCATCAAGTGGTTGATACTCGTACTCCGGCGGATCACCTCTCGAATGAGCATAATATTCTGAAATAGCAATATACCTCCTCCGTAGGTGTTTTCACAGGTAACTTATCGCCTTATATTCTCTTTGACACTACTCCCCATTATCCTTCTAATATTTACTATAATGTGTAATTTCCCCTAGAGGATTTTCCTACCCCTTCACCCTCCCCCTCGCCAACTCATCACACCGCTCATTGTAGTGGTCACCTGCGTGCCCCGCTACCTTGTTCCACTCAATTTTATGGCGTTGTGCCAGGTCAATCAGTTCTTCCCAAAGGTCCCTGTTTGCCACTGGGTCTTTTCCAGAGGTGCGCCAGCCGTTTCTCTGCCATTTTTCTACCCACTTCTTCTGGAAAGCATTGACCAGGTAGGCGCTGTCGGAATAGAGGTGAACATGGCAAAGTTCTTTTAGTTGTTTTAGGCCTTCGATGACTGCCATTAGTTCCATGCGGTTGTTGGTTGTGGGATCTTCCCCTCCGCTGATCTCTTTTTCTTGATTTTTATAGATTAGTACCGCCGCCCATCCCCCGGGACCTGGGTTCCCAGAACAGGCGCCGTCTGTATAAATCGTCACTTCCTTCATGATTTGCCCTCCATTTTGTCCATATTAAGCAAGTGCTTTTATTCTTCTGGCAAGAGTCGTTTTTCCCCTGCCTTCTATTATTTCCTATCTATCGCTTGTGAGCAAGAAAACGCTGTGCCAGTAAAAAACCCCGGTATTCTTCCGGGGTTTATTCGCCCATACAAATGGATGATTCACCGGTTCCTCACTTGTACCTGGGACAGGTGATTGATCGTCCCTCCTTAATTATGGCTGAAGGAAATTTACTTCTCTTTTACCATGGGGTTTTCCTGCTTTAAAAACCGTCCCGGAATAATAGGTGCAAATTCTACCAACAGAAAACCCCGC
>CALGIY010000290.1 GCA_937914965.1 uncultured Thermoanaerobacteraceae bacterium
GGTCTGTGAAATAAAACTCTCGTTTCCCCCACTTTGCTATAATCTCGTCGATCTCTGCCACAATGTTCTCCGGGCTGCGTCCCCGCCAGTGAGAATTGCTCCCGTAAAAGGGGTTGATATAACAGAAGGTACAGCCCCCATAACAACCACGGCTCCCCTGAAGATTCACCTCAGGAAGACGCATCATCGCTTCTGTTCGCACTGGAAAAGGGAGACTGTCCAGGTCAGCAATCAACTCCCGGCGCCTGCACCGCAAACCTGCACCATCCCGCACAGCAAGCCCCGGCAGATCTTCCGGCTTTTGGCCCTGGGATAAGGCAACCGCCAGATCGGCAAAGGTCAGTTCCGGTTCCCCCAATGCCACCGCGTCCACCGCCTGGCAGTTTTTCAGTATGTTCTCATAACTAAAGGTAGGATAATAACCGTACACAACAATATAAGGAACTACCCTATCCTTTTTCAGTTTTTCCAGGAAAGAGAAGATCTCCTGATCCCCCTGCCAGTGATAAACCATGTTCACACCCAGCAGCCCGGGTGATGCGTCTTTGACCTGTTTCTCAATCTCTTGATAGGAGAGGTTGTCCAAAAAGCCTTCAATAATACTGACATCGTGGCCGTCATCCTGAATCACTCCTGCTATCGATCCAGACAGGAGGCAGGAGGCAAGAGGAGTATTGGCGATATCATTTCCGCGCTCCGGTGCAACAGATCGTGGGTGTTCTAGCAGCAGTACTTTCATTTATCATCCACTCCCTTCCACATAAAAACATTCTTGCAGAGATGAAATGTTTCCAAGCGGTAACGCAGGGTATCATAGGGCCTGGGGTTGTAATAAATAGGATAAAGCAGGTCCGTATCTGGTGTAATCACACCTTCATCCCTGGCGATCTTTTCTATACGAGTGTCTGGCATGATCCGAATGTTGTTGAGCACGATTGTACCTAGGTTTTTTTTGGGTGCATGCAGTTCATAGATTTGCTCCAGCATCTGCATCCCCTTCTCGATAGTCCGCTCATTCTCCCCAGGGACATTGACCATGAAGTGATAAACGCTGAGCACGTCCCGGCCAGCGGCAAGACGGACTGCTTTCAATATATCATCCTCGGTCTCATTCTTCCCCAGCACATCCAAAGCTTCCTGGCAGAGCCCATCTGGTGAGAAGGAAAAACACTCACACCCCGCATCCTCAAAAAGGGCGATATTCTCCGCGTCCAGGTGGTCTTCCCGGAAAAAGCCGTCCCACCTGATCTTTAGCTTTCTTTTCAAGAGCTCCCGGCAGATCCCCTCCAGGTGGCCCCGGGGGATATTTAAAACAGGGTCATTGAAATGGAACTGTTTGACGCCATACTCTTTATGCAGGAACTCCACCTCATCCACTACACTGGCGGCACTGCGGCAGCGCAGATGTCTCCCCTGCAGCTGTGGGTAGACACAGTAGGAGCAGTTGAAGGGGCATCCCCTCTTGGTCTCGATCCCAATCGATGGTGTGTAATTGTTGAGATCCAGGTAAGGTGCAGTGTCCCACAGTGTGCGGTCTGGTGGAAGATAGCTGCCCATATCGATATCTGTTGAGGGAGGCAGCAGCTGCACCCCTTCCCCTTCACGATAGCAGAGTCCAGGCACCTGTAGGGGATGATCCAGTGACTCCAGCAGCTCTGGAAGAGAGCGCTCCCCCTCACCCACAATACCATAATCCAGTTCCGGCAGTTCCTGCATGATGCGCTCCGGGAAAAGGGAAAACCCGGTCCCCCCAACGACTAGGCACGCCTCAGGAAGAAGAGCAGCGACAAGGCGCACAGTAACTGCAAACTGGGGGATCAATGATGTATTCTTGTTCCCCAATGGATCGATATTGCGCAGGGATAATCCGACAACCTCAGGCCTGAAGTCCAGGAGTTTCCCCTGCAGCACCCCATAAGGGTCCTGGTCCAGGTTGAGGTCAACAATCTCCACCTCATGACCCTTCTTTTTCAAGATTCCTGCCAGCAGCACAATCCCGATAGGGTAGACCTTCTCTGAGGTAAATGCTTCTACAGAAGGTGTTTGTACCATTAAAACACGCATGTTTATCACTCCAATATCAGTAGTGCAAAGTATTTGACATACTCACCATGTGCGGACAGGGGACGCAGGGAAAATCCCGCCTGCCTTGCTGTGGCAAAAACATCGATCCCAGCGCTCTCCATTGACGGCCTGGTATCACGGGTATTGCGGCACTCCCCATCAGGAGCGCACTCTCGGCAGAGGGAACAGGGCCCCGCCCAATAGACCAAAGCCTTATAGTAACCTGCCTCGAAGGCCGCTCGTTCTGCCTTGAGGGCCAGCTTTTGAAAGTCCCTGGTAGGGGGTTCCCCCTCCAGCAGCAGGGCCAGGGAAAAATCTTTAAGTACCGCCCGGGTCTCATCAGGAGTTGGTGAATGCGGTGGGCAGTGCGGCTCTCCATAGCACTCGCACCCAAAGCGGCAGCGCATCGGAACCCAATCTGCCACCTGCACCTCCCTAGTAGCAATAGGAGCAACCCGGCGGAAGCCCAGTGACCTGATTTTAGGCAGCAGCCGCTCAACAGGGTCCAGAGCCAACCGGTCCATTGCCGACTCTTCCCGGGAAGCGATGATCACCCCGGTATCCGACTGTAGAGGGATCAGGCTTGTTGACTGCAGACCATTCTCTTGCAGCTGCCCCACCACCCAACCAGCCGGAAACGTCCTGCCGTTATAAGTATTAATAAACATATTGAGATCAAAAAGTGCTGCCTTATCAGAAGAGTGCTCCAGGAAGAAATCATGGACCAGGAGGTAACCACCAGGCTTCAACACCCGGGCAGCTTGGTTGAATATTTCTGAAATCTCTGCCTCAGAGTAGGCATGAACAATATTAGAAAGGATAATCAAATCAAAGTGTTTTTCCGGCAGATCCCATGCTTCCAGGATGTTCGCCCCCTGGAAATGCACCCGACCGGAGAGTCCTCGCCCCTGAATCATCTCTTCTGTCACTGGGATCACATGGGGCAGGTCCACCAGTGTCGCCTTCACACCTTTAAAATGCTCCAGAAAACCTGCAGCCATTGCCCCAGAACCCGCTCCCACATCAAGAATCTCCCCCTCATCAAAAAGCCCCGTGAACAGGGGAACAATCTCTTGCACCTTGGTACGGGCTACATTGTCCATCGCCTTAATATACTTCTTGATGCGCTGCTCCAGTTCAACACCGCCGGCATCATCCGGGTAAGACACCCTTCCCCCGGCTTTAAGACAACTGGCCAGATCCCGCCATCCTGCGCTCAGATACTTCCGCCAGAGGATCGACTCCCCCTGATAATACTTCTTCCCCCGCACCAGATATTCACTGGCCAGAACAGTGTTAAAGTATTGATCCTCACATAAACACAAAAGCCCCAAGGAGCAGAGCGCTTGCAAAAAGCGCTCTGTCGCTTGAGGGTTCCACTTCAAGTAATCCGCAAGTTCGCCGGAGGTCATACCCTTTTCAACCAAGATGGTGAACAGGTCATTTTCTAAAGCTGTGAAGAGAACCTCCGAGTACCAGTAAGCTGTCGCCAGGTCCTCCAGATACTGAGGACCCACTTCCTGGGGTTCAAAGTTTTGAAAGGGTAGTTTCAATGTGCATACTCCTTCGATTTATTTCTGGCAACCCCGCATTCCTCGAAAGTCATCATCTTTCCAATTACTGCTGCAGCGCCCTCCACAAGAGACATGGCCAATGCAGCACCAGTGCCCTCACCCAGGCGCATGTTCATGCTTAGAACCGGGGTCAGTCCTAGATCTTCAAGCATCATTCGATGTGGATACTCCATCGAGCAGTGTCCAGCAATCATGTAATCAACAGCGCCTGGCGCGATACGCTTGGCTAGCAGTGCCCCAGCGGTAGAGATGAAACCGTCCACCACCACAGGCACCTTGTAGTACGCAGCTCCCAGGATCACCCCAGCAATACCACCGATTTCAAAGCCCCCCACCTTGGCCAGCACATCCAGGGGATCAGCAGGATCTGGTTTGTTAACCTCAAGGGCTTTCTGGATCACCTGGATTTTATGCTCCAGCACATCTTCACTGATCCCGGTGCCCCGCCCAGTAACTTCCCGTACCGAAAGGCCGGAGAGCGCAGCGAAAATGGCACTGCTGGGAGTTGTGTTCCCGATTCCCATATCTCCTGTTCCTAATAATTCGACACCTTCCTGGACAAGACCTCTTACAATGTTAATCCCTGCTTCCAGGGCCTGCACTGCTTGTCCTCTAGTCATCGCCGGCCCTTTGGCCATATTCCTGGTCCCATAGTCAACCTTGCGGGAGAGGATCTTTCCCTGTGCCACCAGATCTTCAAAGTCCTGGGCAACCCCCATATCCACCACGGTCACTCCTGCCCCAGCTACCTCGGACAGCACATTGATCCCCGCGCCACCGGCCACAAAATTGTAGACCATCTGGGGAGTGACCTCCTGAGGGCAAGTACTGACCCCCTCTTCGACAACACCGTGGTCACCAGCCATGGTAACAATTGCTTTCTTTTCCACTGAAGGCTGTAAAGTCTCCTTGATCGCTGCCAACTGTTCAGCGAGATCCAGCATCTGGCCGAGGCTCCCGATCGGAATAGCCAGGTTGTTCAGGCGTTCCCTGGCTCTTGTTCTCCAATCCTTGCTGGCCGGCTTGATCCCATCTATGACATCCTGAAGCTGAAGCTGAAGCTGTAAACTCATCTTAACTTCCTCCCTTATGAATTTCGTTAGGTAACAGGTGACGATTCTCTGTCATCTGACAAAGGGACGGCCCTTTTGTCACCTGCCCGGAAAATATGTTATCTATAAGGAAGCAAAAGGACCGTCCCCCTGCTTCGTCCCCCTGCTTCACCCT
>CALGIY010000291.1 GCA_937914965.1 uncultured Thermoanaerobacteraceae bacterium
TGTCTAAAGAGAAAGAGGGTTCATCCCCTTGTAAGGCCGCAGGATATTTGCCTACTCCCAACTTATCCATTTCCTCGGGGGATAAACCCTCTTTCTCTTTAGACAGGTAATACCGGGCAAAATTGTTCTGGATCACCCTGACCGTGTGCCCGGTAGAGCGCCCGCAGACGACGGTATCCCGGTCCCGTGATCTGATCACTTTTTCTTTGTATTTCACATGGGCAGAGGATTCAGCAGCACATATAAATCGCGTTCCCATCTGCACTCCCTCTGCTCCCAGGGCGAAGGCAGCTGCTGCTCCACGCCCATCGGCAATGCCACCAGCAGCAATCACCGGAATTTCCACAGCATCAACAATCATTGGAACCAGGCACATAGTGGTCATCTCACTAATATGTCCCCCAGCTTCTGTTCCTTCTGCAATCAGGGCATCGGCCCCCTGCCTGGCCAAACGCTTGGCCAGGGCAACAGATGGCACAACCGGAAGCACCTTGCACCCCACTTCTTTAAGCCGGGAAATGTATCTACCGGGATTACCCGCTCCTGTAGTAATAACAGGTATCTTTTCCCTAATGACCACATCTATTATCTCTTCGACATAAGGTGAAACGAGCATCACATTGACGCCAAAAGGCCTGCTCGTAATTTCCCGTGCAGCTGCAATCTCTTTTTGCAGCCAGTTGGCATCTGCTGACCCAGATCCGATAATACCCAGGCCGCCTGCCTCTGAAACTGCCCCGGCCAGTTTGCCTTTGGCGAGCCAGGACATACCACCCTGGATTAAAGGGTATTTGATACCTAACAACTGCGATACTCTAGTTGTAATCATCGAGCAATCACCTGCCCCAACAGACCAGAGATGCCCCCATGGTAAGTCCCGCTCCAAAACCCACCAGGAGCAGGAGATCTCCGGTTTTGATTTTATTTTCATTAACTGCTTCCGCAAGAGCAACAGGGATGGAAGCAGCTGAGATATTGCCGTATTTTTCAATATTGACCAGCATCTTTTCCGATGGTATATTTAACTTTTTTGCTGCAGCTTTGAGGATCCTCAAATTAGCCTGGTGAAATATAAAATGATCTACATCATCGATGCTTAAATCTGCTTGCTCTAATACCCGAGCAGCACACTCTGGTATCTTTTTAACGGCAAATTTGAAAACCTCATTTCCCTGCATCTGCATGTAGTGCATTCTCCGGGCAAGGGTTTCCTCTGAGGCTGGATAACGGGAACCTCCTGCTGGAATGTTGAGCAGGTTGCTTCCTTCCCCATCAGCGCCGAGGTAAGTTGCCAGAATACCATGCTCCCCTTCCCCTTTACCTAATACAACCGCCCCAGCTCCATCACCAAAAAGAACACAGGTATTCCGATCCGTAAAATCAACTACCCGGGATAAAGTCTCGGCACCCACTACCAAAATATGTTTATAGTGAGAGCCTAATAAAAAGTGTTCTGCGGTCGATAGTGCATAGATAAAGCCAGTGCAGGCAGCATTGATATCAAAAGCTGCGGCACTGGCCGCTCCCAGGAGGTGCTGCAGCAAGCAGGCAGCAGCAGGCATGGGCATATCGGGGGTCATAGTGGCCACAATGATCATGTCTAACTCCTGGGCTGAAATACCCGCTTGTTCCAGAGCCGACCTGGATGCCTGGTATGCCAGATCAGATGTAGCTGTTTCATCACTGGCAATCCTTCTTTGTTTGATCCCTGTTCGGCTGACTATCCATTCATCACTTGTCTCCACCATTTTTTCTAGATCAGCATTGGATAAAATACCGTCAGGTAC
>CALGIY010000292.1 GCA_937914965.1 uncultured Thermoanaerobacteraceae bacterium
TGGGCAGATTATATCTTTGTGATGAAGGATGGACAGGTGATCGGTGAGGGAACTCCACTGGAAATATTTGATGACCACAGGCTGCTCCAGGAAGCAGAACTGGCCAGGCCGCTGCTGTTTGAACTATCTGGGGAGCTGACCAGTAAGGGGTGTTTGCAGCAGGGTGCACCTGTAAAAAGTGTAAAGGAACTTATCAGCAGAATCCAGGAGCGGGAAGATTCTTCGGAAGGAGCATCTGACCCAGAGACTCACCGGTGGTACCAGGGAAAACTCCTGCGCCGAGGTTATACCACAGGTACATGTGCGGCAGCTGCGGGGAGAGCCGCAGTACTGGCGCTGAAGGGGGAGAATTCGGACCAGGTACCGGTCCTACTGCCGGCAGGAAATATTCTATCGATCAAGATCGAGGGTATTGAGTGCTCTGGTGACCAAGCTGTGGCTTGGGTGACCAAAGATGGTGGTGATGACCCGGATATCACAGATGGGGCTCGCATTGAGGCATCAGCAAAGTTTCTGCCTGAGGGGATTGTGATCAGAGGCGGAAAAGGGGTTGGGGTTGCCACAAAACCAGGTCTTGCTGTTTCTCCCGGCCAGCCGGCCATCAATCCTGTGCCTTTGCAAATGATCCGGGAAAATGTGGCTGCGGTGCTTCCCCCGGACTGTGGGGCAGAGATTACAATCAGTGTTCCTGAAGGGGAAAGATTGGCTAAACACACAATGAATTCCCAGCTGGGAATCATGGGTGGTATCTCCATCCTGGGCACAACCGGGATTGTGGAGCCGATGTCTGAGGATGCCTTCAAAATGGCCTTGATTCCCCAGTTGGAAATCGCTAAGTGTGCTGGGTATGAGGTTTTGCTGCTTACTCCTGGACGGCGAGGTGTGAGATATGCTGTGGAGAACCTTGGTGTCCCTGCTGAAGCGGTGATCATGACCAGCAACTTTGTGGGTTTTATGCTTGAGGAATGCCAGCGGCATGGTTTCCAGCACCTCATTCTCTGGGGGCATGCGGGAAAGCTGGTCAAGGTTGCCGCCGGTGTTTTTCAGACACACAATCGGGTGGCAGATGGACGTGCAGAAGTTGTAGCCGCACTGGCCGGGGCAAGAGGTGCGGGAAGTGGTTTGATTAAAGAGATTTTGAATGCCCCAACAGTGGAGGCGATGATCCCTATTTTGCAGGGTGCAGGTTTGGAGATGGTCTGGACTGATCTGGCGGAGCGTGCCAGCCAGCGGGCGGTTACCTATGCCCGGGGAGATCTAGAGGTGGGTACTGTAATTATTGCTGCAGATCAAAGTTTGCTGGGTTGGGACCGGACTGCGGTAGATCTGTTGGAGTATGCTGGTTGGCAGCCCAGGGCTGGCTGTTTAGTTGGAGATTGTTTGGGGTAATTATTCTGAAGGGATTGGTTTATTGTGGCTTACCAGATAACTGTAGTGGGGATTGGCCCCGGGAGCTGGGACTACCTCCTGCCGGCAGCCCAGACAGCTGTGAATGAGGCGGATCTGCTGGTGGGTGGAGAAAGTGCTCTCTCCCTTTTTGAAGACATAGATAAAGAAAAATGCCTGATCAAAAGTGACCTTCAAGGTGTTCTCGATTATGTGGCAGCGATGAGGGAAACCAAACGGGTGGTGGTACTGCTCTCTGGGGACCCCGGCTTTTTCGGTCTCCTGCCACGCTTAAGGAAGCGCTTTGGTGTGGAGAATCTGCGGGTGATCCCTGGGATCAGTTCTCTGCAGTTGGGTTGTGCGCGACTGGGACTCCACTGGCATGACCTGACAGCTGCCAGTGTGCACGGGCGTGAGTTGGAGCAGTTGGAAAAGGCCTGTTCTGCCAATAAGGTCGCTGTCCTGACCGATAATCGCTTTACTCCGGCAGAGGTGTGCCGCTATTTTTTGGAGCGAGGATGCGATTTCCCATTGGTTTGGGTGTTGACCGATTTGGGAAGGCCAGGGGAGGAGATTACCTTGACTGGCCTTGCAGAAGGTGCAAAGCTCGATGGCCGGGGGAACAGCATCGTAATTCTGCTGCGAGAGGATTCTTGTGGGAGTGTCTCCCGCGATAGTAGTGTTCAGGATGTCCTTGCAGAGTGGAAGAAGATTGTAACTCCAGGATTGTCCAATGAGCTTTTTATCAGAAGTGAGACACCCCTTTCTCAGGAGGAGGCGCGTGCCCTGGTTTTGTGTAAGGCTCGCCTGCGCAAGGGAATGGTGGTCTATGACCTTGGAGCTGGAACTGGGGGTTGGACCGTTGAAACAGCTCGACTGATCGCTCCAGGCAATGTCTATGCCGTGGAGAGGGATCCAGCTGCAGCGGATCTTGCCCGAGCTAACCTGAAAAGATTTGGGCTTACAAATGCGTTGGTGGTGACCGGGGAGGCTCCAGATGCCTGTGCCGATTTTCCCCTGGCTGATCTTGTTCTGGTTGGGGGGAGCGGTGGTAGGCTTCAGGATATTGTGCAATCTGCCGCCTCCTGGCTGCGTCCTGGGGGTAACCTGGTGCTCAGTGCAGTGACACCAGACACTTTCAGTGCTGCCTGGCAGCTGCTGCAGGGTGACAGTTGGGAGCAGCTTGAGGCAGTGCTATTACAAGTATCTCGGGTCAGTCCTCGAGGTGGAGCACGTATTTTTCAGGGCGGAAATCCTATTTTCATATTACAAGCAGTGAGGAGAAGTGAAAATGCCAGTTAAGGGTAAGTTTTATGGGATCGGTGTGGGGCCTGGTTCTCCAGACCTGCTGACCCTAAAAGCGGCTGATGTTTTGAGAAAGGTTCCTGTTATTTTTGTACCTGTCAGGGTACAAGGTGAGGTCAGCCGTGCTCAGGAGATAATATCCCCCTTCTTGGATGGTCAGGAAATACGGGAACTGGTCTTTCCCATGACCAGAGACTCCAAGGATTTGGAAGAGGGGTGGAAACAGGCGGCAGAGGGAGTTCTCTCAACGCTTAATGAAGGGCAGGATGCCGCATTTATTACTTTAGGAGATAGTGTACTCTACAGCACCTACTCCTATCTAATGGATGCTCTGTTGAAACTTGAGCCAGATTTGGCTGTGGAAACAATTTCCGGGATTACCTCGTTCAGCGCTGCTGCGGCTTTGTTCAATCGTGCTCTTACTTCTGGCCAGGAGGCTCTGGCGGTAGTGCCTGCAACCCGGGGTATGGAGTATTTGAAAGTGGTCTTAGCTGCTTTTGAAAATGTAGTTCTGATGAAAGTGGGATCAGTGCTTGATGATGTACTGGATCTTCTGAAAGATTTGGGCCGCCTGGAGGACGCTGCTTTTATTTCTCGGTGCGGGATGTCTGGACAGGTGATGCTGGATAACCTCGCTTCAGCCCAGGAGGTTCCCAGAGACTATTTTTCACTGATTTTAGTGGGGAAAGGTAAGGTGGGTTGAGAAGATGAGTGAGCAAAAGAAGGGTATCGTCTATTTTGTAGGGGCAGGACCTGGGGATCCTGAGTTAATCACAGTGAAAGGGATGCGGCTTCTAAAAGAGTCGGACCTGGTTCTTTATGCGGGGTCTTTGGTCAACAAGGAACTCTTGAAGTATGTTCGCCAGGGGGTTCCCTGTTTTGACACGGCAGGTCTCACCCTGGAGGAAACAATAACTCTGATCCGGGATGGTGCAGCTGCCGGAAAAACAATTGTGCGCCTTCATACTGGTGATCCCGCAATATATGGAGCGATCCAGGAACAGATAGATGCCTTGAATGAAGAGGGGATAACCTGGCAGGTGGTCCCCGGGGTCAGCTCCTTTTTGGCCGCGGCGGCTTTGCTCGGCAGGGAACTGACCGTGCCTGGGGGGACCCAAACGGTGATTATCACCAGGCAGGGGGGGAGGACCCCAGTTCCAGAACTGGAATCGCTGAGAGAATTAGGACGCCACAGGTCGACCATCTGTCTCTTCCTGAGTGCTGGGCTGTTGGAAGAGGCGGCAGCCGATCTGATGGTAAACTTGTCCCCGGATACACCTGTAGCTATTGTGGAGCGGGTTTCCTGGCCTGGTGAGTGTGCTGTCCTGACTACCTTAGCGAAACTAGCTCAAGATGCTCGGGCAGCAGGGATTAAGAAAACAGCGATGGTTCTTATCGGTGATTTTCTCAAAGCCGAAGGGAATCGCTCACTCCTTTATGATCCCTCTTTCAGCCATGGTTTTCGCAGTAAGGAGCAGTCGGGTGATGGAGCAAAAGAGGATCATGAGTAATAAATTACCTGGTCGGGTGGCTGTGATCTATCTAACACCCACCGGGAAGGGCTTGGCAGAACGGTTGACCGCTGGGTGGAATGGGGAAAGTGTTCAAGTTTTGGCTGCTGGTTCTTCTCTCAGTGAGCAGGTGCCTTTACTTTGGAAAGAGTACGACAATTTAATTTTTATAATGGCAGTGGGGATTGTGGTGCGCTTGATCGCACCCTTAATCAAGAGCAAATGGGATGATCCCGGAGTGGTGGTAGTGGACGAAGGTGGCCATTTCGCAGTTAGTCTGCTGGGAGGGCACTGGGGAGGAAGCAATAACCTGGCCCGTCAGGTGGCATCTGTTTTGGGGGCGGTTTCGGTGGTCACTACAGCTACAGATGTTCAGGGAAAACCAGCCATCGATTCCCTGGCGAGATCATTAGGAATGATTCCCCTGCCTAAAGCGCGAGTGAAGCAGGTCAATAGTGCCCTGCTGGCCGGGAAACGAGTAGTGCTCTATACAGAGTGGGATCTCAAGGGGCTCGTGGAAGAGACCGGGATAGAGGTACTTCCTCTGGAAAGATATGCTGGTGAACCTGGTGGTGTTCCGGTTTTTGTGACAAGCCGCGACTGTAGTTTGTACAGTACTCAGGGGATCTTTCTCTGCCCTGCTAGCCTGACCGCTGGAATCGGCTGTAAGCGGGGTGTTTCCGCAGAGGAAGTAATCTCTGCACTCACAGAAGCACTGAAATGTGCCGGGCGGCATCCTGAAAGTTTATCCTTTATTGCTTCACATGTCGCTAAGGCCAATGAGATGGGTCTGCGGGAGGCAGTAGGCCAGATGCATCTGCCTCTTGCTTTTTATGGAGCAGAAGTTTTACAAAAAATACATAAGCAGAATCCGGGTCTTGCGGATTCCTGTTTTGTACGCGAACAAATGGGGGTTGGTGGTGTATGCGAAACAGCAGCTTTAGCAGCAGCAGCAAAAGGGAAGTTAGTGCTCTCCAAAACGAAGGTGGGCAGGGTAACTGTGGCCTTGGCAGAGGCAGGATTGTTGTGGTCGGCATCGGGCCAGGCAATCCGG
>CALGIY010000293.1 GCA_937914965.1 uncultured Thermoanaerobacteraceae bacterium
TAGTGCCCCCTGACCAGGAGCCGGTAGACATATTTCCTCCGGAAATATGTCTACCGGCTCCTGGTCAGGGGGCACTAGCTGTGGAGGTTCGTCAGGGAGATAGTTACCTGCAGAATATCTGCCGTCATACTCTTGATGACTATCCGACCCGCCAGGCAGTTTCAGCCGAAAGAGGTCTGCTGCAGGCTTTAGGGGGAGGGTGTCAGGTGCCTTTAGGAGCTTTCAGCCAGGTAAAGGGGGATACCCTTTTGCTGCAAGGTGTAGTCGCTGCTCCTGACGGTACTCTAATTCTCAAGGCAGAAGCAAGATGCCATGTAGAAAATCCGCAAGAAGCCAGTTCTCTTCTGGCAGCAGAATTAATCGAGAAAGGTGCAAAGGAGATATTGACCTGTGAATAATAGTAAAGGGATAGTTTACCTGGTTGGGGCGGGCCCCGGCGATCCGTCGCTTTTAACTTTAAAAGGTTTATGGTGCTTGGAGCAGGCAGATGTTGTCGTCTTTGATCGACTTGCCTGTGAGTACCTGCTTACCCTCAGCAGACCTGATGCAGAACTTATTTATGTGGGAAAAGTAACGAGCCGCCATACGCTTCCCCAAGAGCAGATCAATATGCTTTTGGTTGATAAAGCCAGGAAGGGGAAAGTGGTTTGCCGACTCAAGGGTGGAGACCCCTTTGTTTTTGGTCGTGGTGGTGAGGAGGCGGCAGTTCTTGTCGAAAATGACATCCCCTTTGAGATCGTTCCTGGTGTTACTTCTGCAGTATCAGTACCCGCCTATGCGGGAATTCCCGTCACTCACCGTGAATGTGCTTCTGCTCTGTCTGTTGTGACAGGACACAGGCGAAAGGGCTGCGGTGGTTCTGTGCCGCTTAAGAGAAGTGAGGAGGCTACCTCGGTTTTTCTGATGGGATATGAAAACCTTAATGCCATTATCAGTGATCTCTTGGATGAAGGGTGGAGTAGTGATACTCCTGCTGCACTAATCCGTTGGGGGACCAGAGCAGATCAACAAACAGTAGTAGGAACCCTGGCCAACATCCAGGATCGGGCCAGGGAGGAGCAGTGTGGTCCTCCTGCTGTTTTTGTGGTAGGGAAAGTGGTTAATCTCAGGAAAAAACTGCAGTGGCGAGAGAAGCTGCCCCTATTTGGCAAGAGGATTGTGATCACCCGTCCCCGGCACCAGGCCCAGGAACTTGCCCAGGCAATTATGATGCTGGGTGGTGAGCCACTCTGTCTTCCGGCAATAGAATTACAACCAACCAAATGCGATTTTGATCTATCTCAGCTCTCTTCCTATGACTGGGTAATATTTACCAGTGTCAATGGAGTGTCTTTTTTCCTGGAAAGATTAAAGTCACAAAAAATTGACCTGCGTCGCCTCAGTGGCAAACTGGCAGCCATTGGGCCAGCAACCGCTGCTTCTTTAGAATCGTATGGCCTGCAGGTGGACCATGTTCCTGAGGAATACCGGGCGGAAGCCCTTCTTGAAGGGCTGAAAGACCTTATTCATCCTGGCAGTAGGGTGCTCATACCCCGAGCCCAAGGTGCACGAAATGTCCTGCCGGATGGACTGCGGGCTATGGGGGTTCAAGTGGACATCCTTCCTCTCTATACTGCGGTAACAGTGACAAAAAGCCAGGAATGGATGGTCGATATTTTGGAAGGTGTAGATGTCGATTACCTGACATTTACCAGTTCATCAACTGTGAGGAGCTTTGTTTCCCTATGTAAAAGCGAGAAACAACAGCTCTTCTCAGGAAAATGCCGTGTAGCCTGCATTGGGCCTGTAACTGCGGCAACTGCCCAGGAAATGGGACTATCTGTGGATATAGTGGCACAAGAATATACAACATCAGGCCTTTTGGCAGCACTCAAAGCAGACGCGAGAGGTGATTAGATGTGATTGGGTTTTCTAAACTGCTTACTGGTAAAGCGACAGTTGCTGCTGCAATGCGTGCAGCAGATTGCAGTGCGGTACCTCCGCACCTTCTTCAGTTTTCCACGACCAGCCGGCCAATTGTTGTCTGGAATTTAACTAAGCGCTGTAATCTTCAGTGCCGCCACTGCTACTTGGAGGCTTCTTCCGGATGTGAAGGGCAGGATGAGTTGACAACTGCTGAAGCATTACAGTTGATTCGGGAGTTAGGTGAAATCAAGACTCCGGTGATTATATTTTCAGGGGGAGAGCCCCTTTTGCGCAGTGATCTCTATGAGTTGGCTGATTACGCCAGGTCTCAGGGGATCAGGACAGCGCTTTCTACAAATGGTGTTTTAATTACTCCTGAGGTGGCCAGGAGATTAGATTCCTGTGGCTTTGCTTATATAGGGGTTAGTATTGACGGTTCCCCGGGGGTTCACGACACTTTCCGCGGGGTGTCCGGGGCCTTCGATAAAACCCTTAAGGGACTGCGGAATGCCCGAGAGGTGGGCTTGAAAACAGGGATTCGCTTTACAGTCAACAAAAGCAACTACAAAGATCTTCCGTTTATACTGGACTTAGTCAAAGAAGAAAAGGTCCCGCGTTTTTGCCTCTATCACCTGGTTTATGCTGGGCGAGGCCGGGATCTTGCTGCCGGGGACCTTTCCATCCAGGAGAAAAGAGAACTGGTGTCCTACCTGATCCAGCGAGCACTAGATTTCCACCAGGAAGGTGTAGACACAGAAATTCTGACCACAGACCATCATGCTGATGGTATCTATCTTTACAACTGGGTTAGAGAAAACCTTCCTGAGCGTGCCCAGGATGTTAAAAAACTTCTGGAGTTTCATGGGGGATGTTCTGCTGGTGAAAAAATAGCCAATATCGATCCGGCTGGGCAGGTTTATCCCTGCCAGTTTTGGCGGTCCAGCTCATTAGGTAAATTCCCAGAACGCTCCTTCCAGGAGATCTGGTATGATGAAAACAACGAACTGTTGAATGCTCTCCGGAATAAGAAGGAACACCTGCAAGGAAAGTGTGGGGAGTGTAAGCATAACTCTCTTTGTGGGGGCTGCCGTATCAGAGCGGAAGCAGTTAATGGTACTATCTGGGGTGAAGACCCAGTGTGCTACCTGACTAAGGAAGAAATCGACAGCAATGGAAAACACTAAAACAAAATTTATAGATTTGTAACGATAAAGGAGGCAGGTCTTGTGCATTACCCGTTAGTACGTCTGCGGCGCAGGAGGAGCACTCCTGCGATCCGCGAGCTTTTACAGGAAACAAGAGTCCATGTTGAGGACCTAATCTATCCCCTTTTTGTGTGTCCGGGTACCAATTGCCGGGAACCTATAGAAGCGATGCCCGGAGTTTTCCGCTTCTCGCCAGACCAGATTTTAGAAGAGGTGGCAGCAGCCCGAACAGAGGGAATCTTGGCGGTACTGCTCTTTGGGGTACCAGAGCATAAAGATGA
>CALGIY010000294.1 GCA_937914965.1 uncultured Thermoanaerobacteraceae bacterium
CCCTGTGCTGTTGTTCAACATTAATACACCCAATTGATAATCACATGCTTCCCCACATAATAAGCGTGAACCAAAAATAAATCATACAAGACAGAAGCTTACCGACAAATGAGAAATAAAAAAAATAAAAATGAAAAAACATTTCAAATAATTTTTTTATATCCGTTATGCTATACAAAGTATAACGAAATGTTGTGCAACTTATTAGTGTTCTGAATATCGTTCCTATGAGATTTTTTCAAGGAGGTATGAAATGAGCAAATTATCTACCATGTTAGGCAGTGATAACTCTCGGAATTTCACCTGTTCTCTACATAAAGACGAACTAAGTACATATAACAAGCTGGTCTTTGAGGTGCTTCTGGAAGCAGAAAAGAAGGGAAAAACTTGTGTGCTATACACACTGGTTCAGGTCCCGGATGGTTCTGGATTAATCGAAGGGGCACACCTTCTCGTACTCGCTGAAGATTGTATTTTCGGAACACTGGGTGTCTCTTCCCTGGACGAATTAATCACTACCCGGGCAGGAAATATATTATCTCAGCAGGATGCAGCCACTCTTCTTATCGATGTGAATTTACCTGGAGAAAAGGAGACTAAAGTAAGGGTTTTAGAAGATCCGATTTTCCCCCAGAAAAAACTGCTCGTTTTTGGTGCGGGTCATATTGCCCTTCCATTGGTAGAGATGGCCTCTGTGCTGGGGTACCAGACGATTGTTGTGGATGACCGACAGGAACTCGTCAGCAGGGACCGTTTTCCACACGCCAGCAAATTGGTCTGTGCTTCCTTTGAGGAAGTATTTGACAATGAACTCATTTCGTCAATTGACGCTGCGACAAGTATTGTTATTGTCACCCGGGGGCATGCCTACGACCGGTTATGCCTCAGCAAGGTAATTGCATTAGATGCCTGCTTTATCGGTATGATCGGCAGCAGGAACAAAGTAAAAACCAATTTCCGGGCCCTGCTCGAAATGGGGGTTAATAAAGAACAGCTAAAAAGGGTGTCAGCACCCATTGGGTTTGATCTAAAGGGGCAGAGGCCAGCGGAGATTGCTCTGAGCATCCTGGCGGAAATGGTCGCCTGTGAACATGGGGGAAGTGGGGAGCGGTTAAGTACCAAATTTAAAGAGGAGATGAATTTATTCGATGAATAATCTGACCAGTGCAGTAGTGGATCTTTATCAAAAAGGTGGGGAAGCGGTACTGGTTACCTTGTGTTCTACCAAGGGTTCGACCCCAAGGAAAGCGGGAGCAAAAATGCTGGTTTACCGGAGTGGAAAGACAATTGGGACTATTGGTGGTGGGGAACTGGAGTATGAGGCGGTGATGAAGGCTGAAGAGGTGCTCAAAACCAGGAAATCAATTCTGTGGGAAAAACCCCTCCAAGATCTGGGAATGGTTTGTGGGGGAGCAGGAACTCTGTTTCTTGAATACTTGAGCAATTAATAACAGGTAGCAAACAAATAAGCCAAACCAGTGGGGTGGGGAAATGCTGGGGAGCATAGATGTGGAAAAGGTCATGGTGCTCCGGTGGTAAATATCG
>CALGIY010000295.1 GCA_937914965.1 uncultured Thermoanaerobacteraceae bacterium
ACGCAGTTCAGGATCTGGGCCACGAAATCCTTTGATGATGAATTCTCGCAAGGTTTTCGTGGCCCAGATCCTGAACTGCGTTGCTTTGCCGGAATTTACGCGATAACCTACAGATATAATGGCATCAAGATTATAAAAATTAACTACCCTCGTAACATCACGTGTGCCTTCTTTTTGAACTATCCGGAATTTCCGGATAGTTTCATCTTCTATTAATTCACCTGTTCTGAAAATATTCACCAGGTGCTCATTTATAGTACGTACATCAACATCAAACAATTCCGCCATTTTCTTCTGCGTCAACCAAACCGTTTCACCAGAAAACAACACATCAAGCTTAATCTCCCCATCAGGGGTTGTGTAGAATAAAATCTGTCCTTCTTCCGGTACTACACCTTTACTCTTGGAAGGACTCCCATTATCAGATCCCATGCTCAATCATCCCCTTACCCCCTCCTATAAACATCCACACCCTGCTCCTCGATCCTCAGGCGCAGTCTTTCATCCAAATTGCTGTTCATGTCCACCACATCGATCGTATAAATCCCCGCTGCCTCGTCCAAATCAACCCAGAGTCCGGGGGGTAGTTTCCCCTCACAGTAGACTGCCAGATCGATATCGGAATTGTATTTATAATCATCGGAGGCACGGGAGCCGAAAATGACCGCCCGAGTGATGTTTTCGCTCTTTTGCAGTACTGTGATGATCGCTTGCAGGATATAATCCGGTAGCCCAAACTTCATTTGGTCACCTCCGCCATCTTGGCACCAAAGGTAACAAACCTTTCGAAATACTTCTCTTTTATCCTTTCGTAAATTTCTTTTGCCATTTCTTCGTTATATGTATGGGCAGCCAAATTTCGATCCCCTATCATATCAATCCAGACATCCCCCTCAAAAATCAGCCCAGCCTTAAAGGCTTCTTTAAAAGCTGCCCGCGGTGAATTGACTATCGCAATACCTTCATATTCAAGATAAGCCTTCATCAGTTTCCACGCCAATTCATAGGTAAATTCAAAGCGTTGAATTACCCCGTCATAAACCAAAGGGTTAGAGATATCTTCATCCAAAGCCTCTTTGAGCCGCAATACCGCCTTCCGGTATACATCCTTCTTCTCTCTTAGCCGCTTAATTTCCACGGGTACCCCCCCCCTCAATATTAACTCATATCCCGATTTTCTCCTCAATACTTCGACGATTCGCCGAACATTTCCGCCAATTTGGGACGGTAGATAAGCAATAAAGCAAGCCTGTCCCCCTTATTGGATTTCATATCCGATTGCTCTTAAATTTTTCGGATCTTCTCCTCCAAACTTCGCGACTTCGCGAACATCTCTACCAGCAGTTTGACAACACACTGCGGGGTGTAGAATTCCCCCCCGTTCTTGCCTTCGGCACTGGCAAACATGGCTAGAAAATACTCATAGACACGACCGAGCACATCCTTAGAGCGGCTCTCCTTGTCACCAATCTTGAAGGAAAGGATGTCAATCAGTTCACCTAGCCGTGTTTTGTCCAGAGCAGGTCTAGCATAATTCTTCGGCAGCACACCCTTAAGCTGCGGGTTGTCTTTTTCAATAGCCACCATGGCATCATCAATAATCTGGCCGATAGTAGGCTTTTTGGCATTCTCTTTGATGAAAGTCCAGCGTGCCTCCTTGGATACCCAGAAGATATTCTCAGCGGTATATTCGTCGCGGTCTTCCGGATCGGAGAGTTTATCCTGTAAGAGTTCTGCATGCTTCTCCTCGAAGGCATCGGATATATACTTCAAAAACAGCAAACCCAAGACAACGTGTTTGCAGCCGACAACCGCAATATAACGTGTTTCTTTCATCTAATCACCTCCTGTCAACAGCTCCTGATAAATTTCCGTCCGCTGGTTCTCCCAGCGTTTTTCTATTGCTTCACGCTCACTTTTGTATCGTCCTAAGCCATTGGCAAACCTCTCGGCAAGTTCCCGCTGCCTGTCCATGGGCAGCAGCGGAACTTCCAGTTCCCCGATATCGTTGGGGTTAATATTCATGACATTGGTTCCTCGCTGAAAACTTTTCACCAGCAGCTGTCCCAGCGGGCTTTCCAGAAATATTTTAAGATACTGCGGCAGCAACTTTTCCTTGACCCGAATAACGATAATATTGGCGGAGGCAATCACCGCCCGCCCAGTTTCCGGAAACAGCGCCACCTTATTGACCGTTCCCCGGCAGGTGGTGAGAATATCTCCGTCCTCCAACTGGTATCGCTTTATTTTTCGTTCTTCCTCATTAATGGTATCCATATGATCGAAGAGAACCTCTCCCTCCTCGATATTGGAGATATTGAGGACAAAAATCTCCCCCGGCTGCACATCACCTTTTAAAACCGATTTGCCCCGAAAGATATCAGCAATACTTTTCAGCTTCACCTTTTTAACACTGGATGCCTTGAAACGCTGGATTTCCTCATTGTCGTTGGAAATAAGGAGATCTACACGCCAGTTATCGTACTGCCCGAACTCAGCAGAAGGCATCTTGATCACCTGGGCAACTTTCAGGTTATAGTCCTCAGCCTCAACACTGCCCAGAACAATACTGTCCCTTCTCCTTTTGGCGAAGGTCGCTAAATAAGTTTTAATGCCGGTATATGGTCGAAAGATTCCGTCAGGGAAAGAGTAGATCGCTTCCATGCTGTAGTTTTCAAGAATCCATTTTCTGAAATCCCGGATCTGGCCGCCTGCAAAGGTCAGCTTCGCGGGAATCACCGCTACCAGCCTGCCACTGTCGTTAATCCTTCGGATCAGGTTCTCAATGGCGATACTCTCCGTCTCCCGGGTCATGAAGTTTTTGGATGTCTCATCAATGCCGAGCCGCCCCCCGAAAGCCGGAATGCTCAGTATAAGGTCGAAGTTGTCCGCGATAAGCAGTTCTCTATAGATTGATTGGTTGATTACCTTAACATTTTGAAACTCCTCAAAAGCGGTCTTGAGCAGGAGAAAAACTGTATGCTGCTCTGTGGTAAGCGTAAAAGTCTTTCTAGGATATGTGTCAATGAGAGACTGAAGCCCTGCAGCCATTTTCTCTGCCTCGGCGATCATAACACTACTTCCCCAGTCAGCAATTATTCCTGATAAGAAACTCATCAGATAATCCGGGGCAAGGACAATTCCAGTACGGTCATTTTTATATGAATCGCTTAGAATTCCTACCAGGTTCAAGGATTCTGCAAGCATATACAGATCATAAAAGAAATCCCTGTCACCGGGGAAGTGTCCAAGCCCGTTTTCCTCAGATATCTTTTTCATGACTTGAAATAAGTGTTCTTTATCTTTCTGGGAATCGGAAACCTTGATGTCATTTTTCCGTATATGACGGTAGGTCCTAACTACCCTGACAGCTTCAGAGAGGATCTGCTCCTTATTATCCAAGCCTCTTATGTAAAACATCTCCCAGAAAGCCTGGTTGGTGTTTCTCTTCACTTTACCACCTGCTCCATAATTATCTAATTTATGACGATATTATAATACATATCATTTAGTATTTCAATACTATTTTAATAATTACCAAATAACGATTGAAGGCGTCCAAGTAATTGCCACAACCCATTCAGGCGGAAAAGAGTTGAAATGTCACTATAGGTTAACCACCGGCCTGAACCCGGGGAAAAACACCTTACGATATAGACTTTTGCAGGAAATGTTACTTCATGGCGAGAAATAGTAGATAAAATCGCTAGGGAAGGAAAGTCCATGCGCAAAATCCTTTTAATTCTATGTTTTTTCTTCTTATTTTCTACCAACGCCTGGGCGATGAGCTCAGTATCCTACCATTCTTTAGAAAATGAGATTACTGATCTCATAGCTCAAGAGCAAGGAACATATGGATTTTATGTAATTGACTTGACTACCCATCAGGTTTGTGGTGTAAATGAGGATACTGTTTTTCACGCTGCCAGCACCTTTAAACTCCCTTTAAATCTATATTTATCTCAGCAAATTGCCAACGGGCAAATCAACCCACAAGCAAAACTCACTTATAAATCAAAACATTACGAAGGTGGTACAGGTATTCTTCAGCAAAAAAAGTACGGTACCAGTTACACGATTCAGCAGCTTGCCAAATACTCCATAGTCTACAGTGATAATATAGCTACCAACATGCTGTTGGGTCATTTAGGGTACCGGAATGTAAAAAATATGATGCGCAGTTTAGGGGGTGTAGTCGTAGATAATTCAGCGAATACCACCTGCCCCCGGGACATGGCCATCTATATGGATGCCCTAGTGGAATTTAATAAGGAGCATCCTACTGAGGGAGCAGTTTTATTGAACAATCTCAAAAATACGGTTTTTAATGATCGGATTCCCACACTGCTGCCGCCTGATACAGATGTGGCACATAAGATCGGCACCTGGCCGGCGACAGGTAGTTATCATGATGTCGGACTTGTAGATCACCCCGATCATCCTTACATTGTTGCACTTTTCAGCAAAGATGTATCCAGCAGTGCTCACGCCTATCAAGTTCTACAGCGTCTTTCGCTCCTGGTTTATAATGCTCAATCCGGTCTAACTGAACTCGAACTTGTGGTTAACGGAGAACCGCTTGCTGCAGATATTCCGTCAATCCTCGCCAATGACACAGTTTATCTCCCCGTTCGTTCTCTGGTTGATTCTCTGGACGCAAAGGTTAGCTTGGACGAACAAGAGAACTGCGTACACATACAGGGTGAACATGATGTAGACTTGTATCCTGCACAGACTAAAATGCTGTGGGATGATACTATACTTTACAATGACTTACCTCCGGAAATTATTGCAGGACATTTGATGGTACCGCAAGAGATCATCGCCGACATGTTTAATGTATCTGTGACGCTGGAAACAACAACAAACACCGTTTATGTCAGCCGTAAACCAGAACCAGAACAGCCCCCGGAGCAGCCCTCAGAACAATCTCTGCCGGGCACCTTTTCTTACGACAGACAGCTGTTAGCACTACCCTTTTTACTTATATTTATTCTTGGCTATTGCCTGATACTAAAACGTAGAAATTAAGTTTACCGAGATGCCGTTTAAAACTCAAATCCCTTTTCACAACTTTCACAACCGCTTTGAACCAGTTTCAACCTCTTTCTGTTCACATGCAGGAACAAGAAAAACCCCCGAAAGCCTTATGC
>CALGIY010000296.1 GCA_937914965.1 uncultured Thermoanaerobacteraceae bacterium
GAAAATGCCCCGCACCCCAAGTGTATAGGGTTTGGAACTGGTACAAAACTCGAAATTGTAGGTACCAGAAGCACTCATATCTGCTGTGGTTTCCATCTCGATGGCCGCCTGCCCCTCATACTGCACTTTGGTGCAGATCCCAAGAAGGGCGGAAACCGCATCAAAGAGACGGCCGCAGCTAGATGTCAAAACTGTATTAAATCTATTCTCCAACTGCCTCACCAGCACCTGCTGCTCTTCCTTGGATAGTTCCGGCAGGTACCTTTGGGCAGCCATTAACCCAGCATCACCAAAAAGCTCATAAAGATATGTAAAAGCCATCCTTGATGGCCGTTTAATTGTGATCTCTCCTGGCAGCGGCAGATAGGAAAGGTGGGCCGTCCGTTCCAGGTGTGCCGGGGTCCCGGCAAAAAACTCAAACCCCCAAATGGCCCCATCAAGCCCGTAGCCTGTACCGTCGCAGACCACTCCCAGGGCAGGCCCGGTCATCTGGTTTTCCGCCAGGCAGCTGGCCATATGGGCCTGGTGGTGCTGGACACCAACCTTGCGCAGCCCTTTGAGCCCCTTGGCCCAGCGAGTAGCCATATAATCCGGGTGCAGATCGTAAACCACAATCTCCGGCTTTACATCCAGCATCGTTTCAAAGCGGGGGATGGTATATAAAAACTGCTGGTAATTCCCGTAGTGGTTGATATCACCCAGATGCTGGCTTAAATAAGCGCCCCTTCCCTTGGTCATGCAGAAGGTGCTTTTCAAATCCCCACCGCAGCCCAGCATCACCGCAGGAGGATCCACAGATAAACTCACCGGTAGAGGCACATAACCCCGGGCTCGGCGGCAGATCTGGGTCTCTCTACCCACAACAGCTGCCACCGAGTCATCACAGCGGTTATAGATCTTCCGGTTGTGCAGCAGGAAGTAATCAGCAATACCTTTCAATTTTTTCAAAGCTTCATCATTATCGATGATCAGGGGATCATCACTGATATTGGCGCTGGTCATCACCAGGGCATCCAGTCCCTGATCAAAAAGGAGATGATGCAAAGGAGTATACGGAAACATCACCCCTAATGTGGCAATTCCCGGAGCAAGCTCCGTCGGAAGGTCATCCAGATGGCGCCGCTTAAGGATCACAATGGGATGTGCCGGGCTCTCCAGCAGTTCTGCCTCCTCTAAAGAAATATGGCAGTATCTCCGGGCCACATCGATGTCCTTGCACATCACAGCAAAAGGCTTGAACTCCCTAATTTTACGGTGCCTTAAAGCTGCCACCGGCTCTCTATTGGTGGCATCACAGACCAGGTGGTACCCCCCCAGGCCTTTGACTGCCAGGATCTTTCCCTCTTTCAAAAACTCATGCCCGAGCCCTGGATAGACATTCCCCTCTAGATCGCGCAAGGTCGTATGGGGCCCACATTCAGGACAGCAGTTGGGTTGGGCATGAAAGCGCCTGAACATAGGGTCATCAAACTCATGGGCGCACTCCGGACACATGGGAAAGTCCCGCATAGTGGTCTTCTCCCGATCGTAGGGAACATCCATAATAATGGTAAAGCGGGGGCCGCAGTTGGTGCAGTTGGTAAAGGGGTAGTGGTAGCGGTGGTCATGTGGATCCATAATCTCCCGGTAGCAGTCCTCACAGGTACTCACATCTGGGGAGATGATCACATCCTTGTGATCGCTCTTCTCGCTGTGTTTAATAAAGAAGTGATCAAACCCCTGCAGTTCCCGGGGCTTAATGTCATGTTTGACGATCATGGCCAGTTTGGGTGGATGATCGAGGATCTCCTGGTAAAAGGCATCGACCGTCTCTTCCGGAGCCTCAGCCCAGATGGTCACACCCTCCGAAGAGTTCAAAACCCAACCCTTGATCCCGTATTCATGGGCAAGACGAAATACTGTAGGGCGAAACCCTACCCCCTGAACCACCCCTTCAATCCTGATCTCCCGGGCAACTACCATGCCAACATCCCCCATCTGTATATGCATGACTAGTTTTATTTTAACACTACGAGAAAGGGGTGTAAAACTGGTTCGATAGGAATGCAACCTTTCTCCTTGCTACCAATACCTGGTTATTATATAATTATTCTGACAAGGGGGCTTGGAACATGGATATTAACGAAATCAGGAATACTATTCGCCCTATACTAAAAAAGCATGATGTACGACGAGCATCAATTTTTGGATCATGGGCGCGCCATGAAGAAAAAGAAAATAGTGATTTGGACATCATTATAGAGTTTCAGGGGAAGAAAACACTGCTAGATCTTGCTGCACTGAAGATGGATCTCGAAGACACCTTAAATAGAGATATTGATGTAATCACTTACAGGAGCCTCAATTCCAAAATTCGTGACCGGGTCATTAAAGAACAGGTAGCAATATTATGAGCAAAGACTCCCTCGTTTTTATTGAACATATTCTTGAAAGTATTACATTCATCGAGAAATACACCTCTGAAATTACCAGAAAATCCTTTTTTGACTCTCCTCAACTTCAGGACGCAGTGATTAGGAGATTAGAGATAATTGGTGAGGCGGTTAAGAATATTCCTGAGGACATTCGAAACAAAAAACCAGATGTGCCTTGGCGCCAGATAGCAGGAATGCGAGATATTCTAATTCACGAATATTTCGGGGTTGATCTAGAACTGGTTTGGGAAACAGTTCAAATTTCGCTACCATATTTAAAGATGCAACTAAATGATATATTGAGGTAAACAAACCATCAAATCACCAATCACAATCACCAACCACTAAAAATATTCATTATTACCACCTATCAACCTGATCCTTCCGAATGGATTCAAATACCGGGGTCAGGCTTGCTGCAAACCTGACCCCGTCTGTAATGTCTGCCACTTTTCTATATAATTAGCAACTGCCATGACAAAGGTGCTGTGCGACCAGGTGAGGGGAGCAACAGACAATGGTTCACCAGAGTATGGATGCAGCTGCTCGGGAAGTACCCCGCTTTCCATGGTGTGATCCGCTGCCCACTCTAGAAGCGACCTGGCATAATCCAGTTCCTCTTTCACCTTAGCCTTAGCAATGTACCACTCTGCAAGCCAGAGGGTCGTTATAATCCAGGGGCTCCCCGGGACATTTTCGATGTCCTCACTCATCCTGTAATACCAGTCCCCGGTATAGCGAGCCAGTCCCCCTACCCAGGTGTTGACCCGAAGACCATCTTGTACCGCATTCATGGTCCGTACTATCCGGGGATCGTCAGCCGCAAAAGCACCAAAGGTGAAAAGCCCGAAGAGGCTGGAATCCAAGGTAAAGTCAGATACAAGCTCAACCTTTGAATTCCGCCTGCGGTAATAAATCCCCCGCAGGAAGCGCCCGAGTTTTTCATTATAAAGATAGCGCTCCATACCTGAGCGCACCTCCTCAGCACCTTTACGGTATTGTTCTGCACTTTGGGTGTCGCCGAAGAGGTTCGCGAAGTTTGCAGCAGCCATTAGACCCGCATAAACAGATGCCGAAGTAAAGCTGAAAACACCCTGGCGCTCCTCCCAGAGATCATAACTGGAGAGGGGAAGCCCAGTATTGGAATCCCGGAATTGAAGCAGGAAATTACCGATCTTTTGGACCAGGTCCCTGTAAAGTGGCGCTATTTTTTCATAATCCCGGTAACGCTGGTAGTGGAGCCAGAGCGTATAACTGATCAAGGCTGTTTCATCCTCCTGGATGGGAAGCTGTTCTGCACCATCCAGAGATAAAGGATACCAGCTGGACCCCGGGCTACCGTCGGCATTGTACCTCTGCAGGTTAAAACCACCATCAGTGAGCATCTGAGCGGATAAACGGAAAAAGCTTAACGGCATCTCCGGAAAACCCACCTGATCCAAGGATGCAGCAACATGTGCCGCATCCCGCGGCCAAATGTAGCTGTAGTGATCCCGGGCAGTAGCCAGGATATCGCTGTCCGTTGCCGCCAGGATGGCGCCGTTATTATCGCACTGAGTTCTGATAATCAGCAAGCTCTGTTTAAAAAGGCTGGCTACCTTTTCCGGAAGATCTCCAAAAATCCAGTCATGCCTGTTCACCCAGTTTCGCCAGTATTCCCTTGTTTCCTGAAGGAGGTAGCCAGGCCCCTGATCTCTCACCAGATTATCTAGCTCACGAACAGCGTTGATTCGATCCCCTAAAGCCATCCAGTACCAGAGGTTTTCCTCCTCTTTGGCCTCCAGGTGCATCTCAAAACTGATGGTGCTGTCTACAGAACCATGGTCGATGGGATTTCCCCCTAACCAGCCATCTTCTGCATCTCGCCAGGTCCCTTCAGCCCCCCGAAACCGTTTGCGGCCTGTAGCATACTGGAAAATCCCCTTGCCCTGTGTTGTTCCATTGGCCAGTACATAGATGTTCCGTTTATAATGGCAGATCCCCTGGGATATGGGGTCAAAGAGAGCGGTATCCCCAATATTATTTCCACCAAGGGAAAAATCATGAGTGAAAAAAATCCTTATCCGACGCGGCCAGTTTCTCAAATTTCTGACGGTTATCTGCCGGAAAAACAGGTTGTAAGAACTGTGTACACCATCACTGATCTGTACATCGAGACCCATGCTTTCATTCCGGGCCTGTACAAGGGTTACCAAACTATCCTTTTGGTAACCCAGTTTTTTTTGCCAGCCATCCTCCCCGAACCAGGCAAAACTGCCTTCTTCCCAAAAACCGATACCGCATTTCTGCCCTGCTATATGATTATCCAAACCCACAACAGGATCGAAAAGGTCCCGCATATTAAGGTTGCTGTCAAAATTAATCAACAAATTACCATTTCCCAGTACCAGTGCTCTCGGCATCCAAAAATTCTCCCATCTTGTAAAATCATGATAAATAAACTATTTGGCATTGGACATAATACAGGGGAACTACTTTTTCCATTCAATTATTCATTTTTTCCCGAAAACAACAAAATTAATCTTGATCTGTTCGCAGGTCGCGACACCCGAAAAAGGAGGGAGTCATTAGGTGGCCTTATGGGAGCTTTCTCTTTTATTACTAGCAATTTTAGTTGTAGGAGGTCTAGTCTGGATGTCTCAAAAAAGTTTTTCCGGAGGGCTCCCCCACCGGAAAAAAGGCAGTACTGCCCACAGAACTACCGGAAACCGCCAATCCGCCCAGCAATCAGAGGATATGGAGGCAGCAGAGGAGGTGATACCCCCTCTTCACACCTCTCCGGAAGAAAAAACCGAAGAGCATACTACCGTCAAATATCATGAGTCCCCGCAAATCCCATTGACATACGGGGATACAAGAATCGTTGCTGTGGCCCGTGACCCTTATTGGCTCTTTGTTTATTGGGAAATCAATGAAACAACGAAAGAAGATGTCCGCAGGCGCCACGGACCCAATGCTTGGGAGTCCGCCCGTCCTGTACTCAAGGTTTATGATACAACCAATCTGTATTTTTTTGACTCTCGTGACGCTGTAGAAATTCAGATCAACGATTTTGCTAATAACTGGTACATTCACACCGCTCAACCTAACCATACCTATATTATTGAACTTGGCCGCATCTTGACTGATGGAACCTATATATTTATCGCCCGCTCCAATATGGTGACCACCCCGCGAGATGATATTTCAGAAATTGTCGATCTGGAGTGGCTTACCCCAACAGAATATGAAAAAAGATTCTATAGGAAATATGGAGTAGATATATATGGTTCCCCAAGCTTTGTTGAAGGCATGGCAGAACATATCAAAAAAGAAGAAGAAAACATCAGTTCTCCGCTGAACTGGTAAATATAACTGGAAGGGACGACAAGATGACTCAAGGTTACTTGGCACTGATCCTACATGCGCACCTCCCTTATGTGCGCCATCCGGAATATGATTCTTTCCTTGAAGAAAAATGGTTCTATGAGGCGGTTACCGAAACTTACCTACCCATCCTCTGGACCTTCGACAAACTTGCAGAAGATGGGGTTGACTTTCGGGTTACCCTCAACCTTTCGCCATCACTGATCTCTATGTTGAACGATGAACTCCTGCGCCAGCGTTATGTCCACCAGTTGGAACAACTCCAGGAGTTAGCAGAAAAAGAAGTCGCGCGAACCAGGTACCAACCTGAATTTCACGGCACCGCTTTAATGTATCGAGACCTTTTTTCCCGGGCACATTACCTTTTTACAGAGAAGTACCGCTGGAATCTGGTAGAGGCCTTTAAACGCCTACAAGATAACGGCAACCTAGAGATCATCACCACCGGGGCCACTCACGGATATTTTCCCTTATTAGGAGTACAAAGGGAGGTCATTAATGCCCAGGTAGCGGTAGCAGTAGATCTCTATGAACGCTGTTTCGGGAAACGCCCCACAGGTTTTTGGCTGCCGGAATGCGGTTACAAACCAGGAGATGACCAGATTCTAAAAAAACATGGGATCAAATATTTTATTGTAGAATCTCATGGACTCCTCTACGCCTCACCTCGGCCAAAATACGGTATTTATGCCCCTGTATACTGCCCCTCCGGGGTTGCTGCCTTTGGAAGGGATGCTGAATCTTCTAAACAGGTCTGGAGTGCCAAAGAAGGGTATCCTGGAGATTTCAACTACCGTGATTTCTACCGGGATATTGGCTACGACCTGGACCTATCTTATATTGGTCCCTATTTACCAGAAGGCCATCTTCGCAGTCAGACCGGAATTAAGTACTACCGAATCACTGGAACAACCGACCATAAAGAACCTTATGTTAGATCTTGGGCACTAGAAAAAGCTGCCGCCCATGCGGGAAACTTTATGTTCAACCGGGAAAAACAGGTGGAATGGCTTGCTGGGGTCTTTGACCGCAAGCCAGTGGTCGTTGCCCCTTACGATGCTGAACTTTTCGGGCACTGGTGGTTTGAAGGACCCCAATGGCTGGATTTCCTGATTCGGAAAATTCGGTACGACCAGAATAACATCGAAATGATCACCCCCAGGGATTATCTCAATATCTATCCCTGCAGCCAGGTCTCTACACCCTGCGAGTCCAGTTGGGGTTGGAAAGGTTATCACGAAGTATGGCTGAATGCGGCCAACGACTGGATCTGGCGGCACCTGCACAAAGCCGGCGACCGCATGATCGAGCTGGCCAATACCTACCCTGAGGCTGAAGGAACGCTCAGACATGCACTAAACCAGGCCTCACGGGAACTGCTGCTGGCCCAAAGCAGTGATTGGCCCTTTATTATGAAAACGGGTACCATGGTAGAATACGCCAAAATGCGTTTTAACTCTCATATTGCCAACTTTACTCGGCTTTACGAGGAAATCAAAAGGAATGCCATCGATGAAGGGCATTTGGGTTGGCTGGAGGGTAAAAATAATATCTTCCCAGAGATTGACTATCGGGTTTACCAGTCCCATCATATAGCTGAACTGCCCAGGACCCCTGAGCAAATAGCCCAACTGGCTTAGTTAACCGGAAGAAAAATATAATATTTAGAAAAGGCCTTCCTAGTACGGAGGCCTTTTTTTTACCGCCATTTTACCCTTAATAAAACTGTCCCCAAAGCGAAGATATCACCTTGATACCCTCCCTAGTGCACACCCCCCTGCCACCGAGTGGGACAGCAGAACCGTCAGCCACCAGAACATTTAGTATGTTTAGCAACGAACAAGCCCGCATATTGACACTTTCCACACAGTCTGCCGTCCCCGTTGTCCAACCACATCAATCAGGGCGGCAGATGTCTTGGATTTTTTCTACATACATATCGGTCAGCGATTCGGCAATCTCCTGATTAAAAGCCTCACTGTAGACTCTGCACACCGGGTCATCAGCATCAGGAAGCACCAGGGCCCAGCCCTCTGGGTGCTGAACCTTGATCCCTTCAGCAGTTTCGATCCTCCGGTCTCCCGCTTCCTCAGCCAGATGGCGCAAGACTTTACCCTTGTCATCCCAGGTAACCTCTACATCTCTCCTGACTGTGGCAAAGGTCGGAAGTTCTTCCAGTATCTCTGAAAGAGGTTTACCTATCTGTGCCAAGAATTCGACTAGTACTGCCAAAATTGCTAAAGCATCACCATAAAGGAGAGCCTGGGGGCAGCGCTGCTGTGAGTTACGTACATCATCTTTCAAAAATGCCTGCATCAAAGCCCAGGGTGCAGTTTTTGTGCGCCTGACATCCCCACCCTGACGGTGTGCCATCTCTACCACCGACTCCGGAGCGGTTACCGGCAGAGCGAGGATAGTGCCCTGGTTGGCACGCAAAGTAATCAGAGAAAGCAGAGCTATAAAGGTATCTTCACTGACAATCCGGCCTCGATCATCAACGAGTACCACATCTTCTCCTCCTGAATCAATTACCGCGCCAAAATGCGCCCCTTGATCTCGTACTACTCCCCCAAACTGTTCTGCTGTTTTCAGCATCTCTGTGAATGTCTGAGAGTGACTGTGAGGCGCAGCAAAGGCGACCACCTCACAACCCAGAGCATCGAAAAGCCCAGGGAGCAAGTTACCGAGCTGCTCCGGATCGTAGTCCAACACGATCCGAATTCGGGAGCGCTCGGTATAACTACGCTCTAGGAAATCCAGCAGATTGTTGAGGTAGGAGCGGCTGGCATCAGGCAAGTATTCGGCCGGGCAAATCTCTTCCTGGGAGGCAAAACGATATTCTTCGCGGCTCAACAAACCCTCTATCTTCCGCTGCTCACTGCGCGAGTAGTCTGTACCACTGCTGTTCATCAACCGGATGTTGATCTGATTAAGACCTACCCGGTAGATATGAATCCCACCATTTAAACTATAGGCATTGATCCCGTAGCGATGGACAGGAAGGGTTATCTTGCCTAAATCAACTACTTGGAGGCCTGTACTCATCAATCCAGACAAAAGGGCATTCTTGATCATTTGGGTATCAGGATACCCATCGCTTCCTAGAGAAAACCTTCCCTGTACTTCTATGCTGGACCCCACAGCCATACCCAGGCAGCAGGCTGTATCTGGTGTAATCTCGGTAAACAGGTCCCCAGTGATCCCCCGGCTGCCGAAAAGCCGCACCCGGCTGCAGTTTCCCCATACTAAACTGCTGGAAAGCCGTGCACCTTTTTCTACCCACTTTTCCGGCCAGATCTTGACTCCAGGCTTAATCACGCTTCCTTCACCCACAACAGTCCGATCCCCGATCACAGAACCTTCAAAGACCCTGGCATCTGTAAGCAAGTGGGCCCCCTTACCTACTACTGCTCCCCGCAGCTCCACCCCTTCCCCGATCCGGGCATAATCCCAGAGAACACACCTCTTCAGAGTGGCACCCTTCCTGATCTGCACACCATTTCCGATCACTGCAAGGGGACCAATCTTGACACCGGGGCCGATACTAGAGTCATCTCCGATAACAACAGGAGGGATTAAAGCTGCGGACAGGTCAACCTGCGTATTGCTGCCCATCCAAACGCCAGGCTGTACTTCAGTACCAGGGAAAGAAAGAAGTGTCCCTTTATTATCCAGAATATCAAACTGTGCCTGCAGGTACTGCTCAATGTTACCTATATCACACCAGTACCCCTCCGCAACAAAGGCATAGAGAGGCTTCCTTGCATCCAGCAGTCGAGGATAGAGATCCTTAGAGAAATCCACCATTTTGTTCTCCTCAATAAAGCCCAAAACCTCCGGTTCAAGGATGTAAATACCAGTGTTGACCGTATCACTGAAGACCTCTCCCCAACCTGGCTTTTCCAGAAACCGCACTATTCGCCCCTCGCCATCTGTGATCACAACCCCATATTCCAGCGGGCAGGTGACCGTGGTCAGAACTAGGGTGGCCAAAGCCTTTTTCTCCTGGTGAAAGTTGATTGCCTCCTGCAAACCGCAGTCGGTCAAGGCATCCCCGCTGATCACAATAAAGGTCTCATCCAGAAAGGAAGCGGCGTTTTTTACA
>CALGIY010000297.1 GCA_937914965.1 uncultured Thermoanaerobacteraceae bacterium
CAGAATCGAAGGACATTTAATGATCGAAGTGGAGGGTCCCGGAACTCTTAGCCTTTATAACTTTGCCCCCGTCAACCTCCACTTCGATCATTAAATGTCCTTCGATTCTGGTTACCGGGTCAACAATGATTTTCTGCATCTATTCCTCCCCCCCATCCTCTTTTTTGCCCATCCGTCCTGAAGCAACATTTGCCACCAGGTGAGCACCAATACCTGCTGCCACACCAATACCCAGGACACCGCCTACAGCATCAGCACTGGCAGTAATACCAGGCAGATTCACACCAGGCATCCTCTTGTAGAAAGGAGTAGCGCAGTCGGGAAAATCCTTTTCAGTACAGCCAAGACACGGCGCCCCCGATTTCACGCACCAGTTCACACCACTGTTCCACATCCGGTCAAAACTGTCGCAGTGAGCAAGAGGCCCCTTGCACCCGATCTCCAGCAAGCAGCCAGGCTCACTGAAGTTCTTGGCAAATTCACTGGCGTCGAAGTACTGGCGGCGCGGACAGTTATCATGAACACACTTCCCGTAGAAAACTTTTGGCCTCCCTATTTTGTCCAGCTCAGGTATTTCATTAAAAAGAAGTATGTGTGCCAGTGACCCCACAAACCAATCAGGGTGTGTTGGACATCCCGGTATGTTCACTACTGGGGTTTTGATCCCTGCTTCTTTAAAGACATCCTGGACACCCCTGCAGCCGGTAGGATTTGGCTTGGCCGCAGGAATACCACCATAAGAGGCACAAGTACCAATAGCTAAAACGGCATCAGCTTTCTCTCCCAGTTCTTTAATCCTTTCCAGGAAAGTCAATGGTTTACTATTCCGTTCCCCCACTGAACAATAGGCCCCATTGTCTTTGGTGGGAACTGCTCCTTCTACAACCAAGTAAAATTTCCCGGCATCTCTTGTATCATCGATCACCTTCATGGCCAGGTCGCCTGCTGCTGCAGACACATTAGGGTGGTATTTGAGATCAATGATTTCTGTCAAAATCTCTTTCATCCCCGGTTGGCCTGAATTCAATAAGGAAATCGAGCATCCTGTACAACTCGCCCCCTGAAGCCAGATCACCGGAGGATTCCCTGAGGCAGGCGCTGCCTTCGCCAGCTCTGGCAAAAGTGCTTGGCTCAAGCTGATAGCAGCAACTGATCCTGCACACAACTTCAAAAAATCGCGGCGATTAAATTCGCCCATAATTTCCTCCCCCCTCAATAAATTACCATACGATATGACCATGCAATGACTACATACATCCCCCCCCTTTTTCATAATTCAATAAAGCAACCTTTTATTATTACCAAACTCATAAAGCTTTTGGTATGAATCACTTGGTATATACTTATGATTAAAGAGAGCCTTTAAAAACAATATTAGTTAAAAAAAGTGACCACTTGCCATGTGGTCACACCGAGCGAACTAAAATAAGACTGCAAATGTCTCCTTACCACACTGGAAGACGCACCCGTATCCAGGCACACCCTCTACAGCCTAGCAACCACTGGCATAAGCGCTGCAGGTTGAAAGACTCGGAGGACATCTTCAGATCATTTAGGTTGATAAGCTATTTTAGGTTGTAATCATATGATTCTCTCTTAACAGCAAAAATCCTGCCAGGTAAATGTAATATTAATTATTATTTACAAGAATGGGTCATAATTCATTTCAGGGGGTACATCGGGGATAATATCCCTTTTCCAACCATCAACGAATAGTCAGTTCAAATAAAAATGACCACCTTTTAATGTGGTCACCCAGAATAAAACCAATAATCAAATCAGTGCTTACTATATCCTCTTTTCCAAACTGGGAGGCACACTGACCAATGCAGGACCGCGGCTTGTCCCCAATCTCGATGCCCCGGCTCTGACCAGAACAAGGGCCTGTTCCCTAGTTCTGATCCCTCCTGCGGCTTTGACCCCCAGTCTTCCACCTGCTGCCTTGTGAAGCAGTTCAACATCCTCTACTGTCGCCCCATCGGTTCCAAAACCAGTGGATGTCTTTACAAAATTCGCACCACTGCTGCAAATCACCTCGACTGCAGCTCTTTTTTCTTCATCGGTAAGGTAACAGGTTTCAATAATCACTTTAACTACCGACTGTCCTTTGCTGCCTTCAGCAGCCCGAACAATTTCACCGATCTCCTGCTCTAAAGTGTGCCACTGCTTCTCTTTGAGGGCACCGATATTAATCACCATATCGATCTCGTGAGCACCTTCTGCTAGAGCGTTTTCCGCTTCATAAACCTTGGCAGCTGTTGTCTGAAAACCCAAGGGGAACCCTACCACAGAAACCACC
>CALGIY010000298.1 GCA_937914965.1 uncultured Thermoanaerobacteraceae bacterium
TATAACAAAGCAGCAAAAAGATATAGAGGCGAAAATGCCAAATTAAATGCCTTTTCTATTGAAGTATGAGGTAATATCCCCATAGCGGTCGTCTGGCAGTTTCCAATAAGATCTGTTTTCAATTCTCTACAACTCCTCTCACCCGAACACAGCGAAACCCAATACTCGGGCTTGCCCACTCCGGTTGGGCACAATCGGTTTTCCAAACCCGGGCATCAACTGCACCAGTGGCTTTGCTGCCCCCACGGATGTTACGGTAGTGGGCCTGATAATAAATATTTACCGTCCATTCACCAACATTGCCAGCCAGATCATATGCTCCGTAAGGACTCTTGGCATCAAAGGTCTCGAAATCTCCATATTTTTGTCCGTTGTAAAATCCCACTGGAGTTGTATCGCTGTATCCAGATTCTGTTTCAAAGGGGTCACCGCTGTTTTGATAATTGAATTTGCCCTCGCTTACCCCTTCACCCCAGGGGTAAGGGCGATCAAAAGTGCCCCGGGCAGCTTTTTCCCACTCATCATCTGTAGGGAGTCTGTACCCATAGAAATCAGAATAAGCTTTAGCCCCAAACCAGGTAACCATGGTAACTGGGTGATTTTCATATCCTGGTTTCACACTGAAGCGCTCACCATCGACAGAGATCCTGCAAGCCGGCTCCTTCAGATCCATGTGCAGGTACTCCCCAGCATCAATCTTTTCTTCATGTTTACCCCCGTTGTACTTATCCCCAGGGTAGTCTCCCATAACTTTCCCATTTCTGATATTAATCATCCCAGCTGCCCGTGCTTCTCCAAGATACTGGGCATATTGGGTGTTGGTAACTTCAGTTGCCATGATCTCATATTCATAATTAATCTCAGTTAGGTGATTGAACTGCCCCTTAAAGAAGGACCCGGCCGGTATCTTGACCCAAGAATCAGGAGCGATACCCGCATCTGTATATAGGGTTACAGCATCCGGCGTTTCCGGTATGGAACCACAACCGAAAAGCAGAGTCAAAGAGCATATCAGGAAACCAATGAGTGTAATCTTTTTCATGCACTGAACACCTCCTGCCGCTACACTGTTACATACTTACTGACTTACCGGGAGAACTGCTTTTATCCAATTCTTGCAGTTCTTGCTTCCAAAGACCATTGGCTTTGAACATGTCTATCAAACGCCAGATTAAAAGAAGGGCAAGGGAAACCATGGTCACCCCAAGCCCGATCTCAGAGAGCAGCATGGTCAGATTTACAACAGGCTGCTGCATATATTCACTGACAAACAGCCGCTTCATGGCAAAGACCGTCATTGCTGCAAAGGCAAGATCTGCTCCGATAATAACAGTCCACCCAAAAATCTGGCGAGGTAAGCCCTTCAAGCTAAGGCGATCTACAAAGTAAAGGAGAATCGCAACAGCTATGATGGAAGCCAATATATGCCAGTGCCCTGCCAATTCGATGCGTTCTTCACGCAAGGGCCAGGCACGGAAAATTTTATCCAAATTGATCGCCATAAAGATACCTACAAAAGTAGTAGTAAAATTCATAAAAATAATCTGCCACAATGCACCGAATTTCAGGGGGTCATAGAGAAGTGCCTTGATTTTCTGCCCAGCAGAGGCATTTTTGATTTTCAATTGGTCCAAATTGTCTTTCACCAATGCAGGCAAGCCGAAAATAACTAGAAAAAGAGCTCCTGTCAAGGCGAATAAAGAACCTGTGTAAATGATTATGTGGGCAATGTTCTCGAAAGAGACAACCCCCCAACAACCAAGTGTCATGGTGATGGATCCAATGATCAGCAAGGGCATGGCCAGACGATGCCAAAAACCCCGGAAATCGAACCAGCGTCCCAACAACAGAATCACAGCGATCCCGATTAAGGACAGCATAATATGCAGGTGGCCTATAACCGCAAGTTCCAGTGTTGTTTTGATAGGCTGCCGAACAATATCCTCTGCCAATACTGTTTCAAAACCACTGCCGTAGTAAGCACCGGCCCAGGCTCCCAATGCAGCGGAACCAAGAGTCGCTACTGTGACTACCCAAAAAGCGACTCTTTCTAAATCCACCCCTCTTTTGGTATGGGCATATGGAGAATCAGGTGGTAGATAATACTCTTTGTTCCAGGGCCAGAGAGCTACCGCCAGCATTACACCTGCGAAAAACACCAGTGATAAGCCAACCAGCATCAACCCATGCAGGGCAGGACTATGGCCAAAATAAGCAAACCCTATTCCTGAAAGAACAGCAGTAATATACCCTACAGTAACTGTGCTGTTAATGAAGGTATCCCAATTCTCCTTTATACGGACATTGGCTGTAATGAAGTAAACAAGAATGGCAACCACCGGCATGAAAAAAGAATGGTAAAGCAGAACA
>CALGIY010000299.1 GCA_937914965.1 uncultured Thermoanaerobacteraceae bacterium
GATGCTGGGAAGAGTGAGGACGAAGTAGGCAAATAAACTACAATAATACCATTAGTACAAAACGGTGACCACGCTTTAGTGGTCATCGTTTTTTTATCTCTTCACTTGTATCCTAAAAAGAAGGGAGATACCTAAAGAATGTAGAATAACAAGCACATACGATTTACAACAAAAGAGGTAGAAAGAGATGAGGAGAATGTGGGGCTTTTCTAAAAAAATTGTAACTTTTGGTTGCCTATTGGCCTTTATCTTTATAGCTGTCACCGCGCTACCTCTACCAGGACAAACAGCACCTAACTCCAGACCGGTGGTCGTGGCCAGCTACGAAGGCGCGGTAGTACCCATCACAGCCAAATACTGTGAGCGGGTTATTCACCACGCAGAAACTATCGGCGCATCGGCCTGTGTCATCGAACTCAGCACACCAGGTGGACTTTATGCTACAACTCAGGAACTGGTAACTACTATTCTCAATGCCGAGGTGCCGTTAATCGTGTATGTTTCTCCGGCCGGGGGTTGGGCAGGATCAGCAGGAACCTTTATCACAGTCTCTGCACATGTTGCTGCTATGGCCCCAGGGAGCAGGATCGGGGCAGCCCACCCGGTATCCATCGGCCAAGATAATGAACAACAGAGTGTGCCCAGCGAAAAGATCACCGAGGATGCCGCAGCCTGGGCGCGTTCAATTGCCCAGATGCGGGGTAAGAACGCCGAAGCTGTGGAACTGGCGGTAACGGAAAGCAAATCATACTCTGACACCGAGGCCCTCAAACTTAACCTGATCGACATTAGATCCAGAGATTTTACAGAACTGCTCCAACAGATTGATGGTAAAACAGTAACTTTGAACAGCGGCACTGAAGTGAAGTTGGAAACCAAGCAAACTCCAGTACAGAGGGTTCCCATGAATCCCATTGAAAAAGCTCTGCTGGCCCTCAGCAATCCAGACCTTGCTTATATCCTGATGACAATAGGCATGGCCGGGATCATGGTAGAGATCTACCATCCAGGGCTTATCTTCCCTGGAGTCGTAGGCGCTATTTCACTCTTGCTGGGGCTCTATTCTCTTGGTACACTAGATGCATACATGGGGGGAGTACTATTGATCGTCTTGGCTTTTGGACTCTTTATCGCTGAAGCCTTTGTGCCCAGTCACGGTATTTTAGGGACCGGAGGCATTGTTTCCTTTGTCAGCGGGTCACTGCTCCTTTTCAGCGGTGCCTCCAATGGCTTAGGGGTTAGCATCTCTCTGATCGTCATCACGGCCCTCATCTTGACAGCCCTAATGGCGCTTCTCGTTACAGCTGTGGTCAGGGGACAAAAAAGAAGTGTAATTACAGGTAGTGAAGAGCTCATTGGAAAGGAGGCAACTGTCAGATCGGACCTGCATCCTGAAGGGACGATTTTTGTGGCAGGTGAACTTTGGAAAGCTGTAGCTGCAGAAGGCACCATTAAGGCAGGGGAAAAGGTGGTGGTCACCAGCATCGATGGCCTGCAGCTGAAAGTGCAGCGCATTGATTCCATATCATTTTAAGACTGCCTGAAGTATGACAGGCACTGAAAGTAGATATAATATCACAGAAAGGGGTGAAACCCTGAGTAGTAAAGTTGTTGCTACCAGGGAAAAACAATGCAAGGTTATCTTCCAATAATAATTCTCATCCTCCTGCTCATTGCCTCGTCAATACGAATCGTACAGGAGTATGAACGCGGTGTGATCTTTCGCTTGGGGCGCTGTGTCGGAGCCAGAGGCCCTGGAATCATTTTCCTGATTCCAGGTATTGAAAGAATGCAAAAAGTTGACCTCCGGGTAGTTACCATGGATGTCCCCTCTCAAGAGGTCATCACCAGGGACAACGTTACCGTCAAGGTAAATGCTGTGGTTTACTTCCGGGTTGTCAATCCGGTCGATTCAGTGATCAAGGTATACGACTTCGTCAAGGCCACCTCCCAACTCGCTCAGACAACCCTGAGGAGCGTGCTCGGGCAGTCCGAACTGGATGAACTCTTGTCCCAGCGCGATTCCATCAACCAGCGTCTGCAGCATATCATTGATGAGGGTACAGAGCCTTGGGGAATCAAAGTAAGCAATGTTGAGGTCAAAGATGTAGAACTTCCACCCAACATGCAGCGAGCAATGGCGGCACAGGCTGAAGCAGAGCGGGAAAGAAGAGCCAAGCTGATCCACGCTGAGGGTGAGTTCCAGGCATCACAGACACTGGCCAAGGCCGCGGATGTTATCTCCATGAACCCGGCCACAATCCAGCTCCGCTACCTCCAGACACTGCGGGAAATCGCTGTCAACCAGTCCAGTACAGTCATCTTCCCCTTGCCCATCGATCTAATCAAACCATTCCTAAAAATGGCGACCATGCAGCCGGAAAGCAAAGAAGAATAGAAAATAACATTCTCTATTCAGCTGATGCCAGGGGAACTTCCCTCTGGCATCTTTATTTTCTCTCCAGCCAAAGCTTACGTCCTGCTCCTGTATACTTCTACCTAAGCAGGAATTATCATAAAAATACAGAATAGTGTAGGCTATAGAAACAATAAAAGGGGCTAGAATGGAGAGAATTGGGCTGTATTAGTTTGTACGGGACGCTCATAATATTCAAGAAACCCGTGAGGAGGTAGTAATTTTGGATTACAAGAAGGCTGGGATTATCATTGTTGCTGCGAGCATAGTGGTCACCTTAGCTGCTGTTGTTCTGTCTGGCAAGGGAAACTCTGATAGCAAAATTCAGGCATCTACCGGATCTGGTAAAGTAGCCGTAATCAATCTTTCAGGGACCATCGCTTCTACTCAAGACGCCTCTCTTTTTGGAAGTGCATCCAGCTCCAGTCTAACGATGGCTGATTTGGAAAGAGCCGAAAAGGACCGCTCCCTAAAAGCAGTAGTCCTGCGCATCGACTCTCCAGGAGGAAGTGCCAGCGCATCCCAGGAACTTTACGATCAGGTCCTGCGCCTCAAGAAATCTGGAAAAACGGTTGTGGCCTCTTTTGGTGATATGGCGGCCTCTGGGGGCTACTTTGTAGGCGCAGCTGCCGACAAGATCGTCGCCGTTCCATCCACAGTAACTGGCAGCATCGGTGTAATTTCGACGGTACCAAACTTAGAAGAGCTGTACAAAATGATCGGATACAAAGAACGGGTTTTCAAAAGCGGACCTCACAAGGATATGCTCTCCCCCAGCCGCCCCTTGACTACTGAAGAGGAAGAAATCATGCAGGAGCTCATTGACGAAACCTATGACCAGTTTGTCATCGCTGTAGCCAATGGGCGAGGACTTCCCCAGGAAAAGGTTCGCCAGCTTGCTGATGGGAGAATCTACACCGGGAGCCAAGCCAAGGAAATTGGGCTGGTGGATGAACTGGGAGGGAAAAGGGAAGCCATCGAGCTGGCAACCAAACTAGCAGGAATCAAAGGGGAACCAGAGGTGGTAGAGTACCGCCGTGTACCTGGTTTGGTCGACATTTTGAGGGGTGTCCAAACCATAAGCCAAAAGTATGCACTGCCCCTGCCACCTGCTTATACAACTATTAAATATTAGGGGGAGAGAGAGATGTGGGAACGTATTTTTAAGACACTGGCTGCACCTGGGGAAACACTGCACCAGGTAGCAGAAAAAAATCTATGGAAAGAAGGGCTGCTCCTGGTCTTAGTGATTGCCATCCTCAAAGGAGCCACCCAAACCGCCGCTGTGGGAAATGAGGAGGCCCTAATCTATCTGGAAAGGTACTTTGGCCCTTCGTCAGTCGATTCTTTCTCCTCGTTCATGTACTCCCCCACCTATATGATTATCAGTTCCCTGTTCAGCGAACTGCTGGGGTGGGTAGTGTTGGGTGCGGTTTTCTTCCTTTTCGCCAAGCTCTTTAAAGGGCATGGTTCAATGAGCGGCATGCTGGCAGGTCTCGGTTATGCTTCATGCCCTTATTTTCTGGGGGTCCCTTTGGCCGCTTTGACCTCCCTGGCCGGGAATGCGGGTTCTATTATCAGTGGAATCATCAGCTTTGCCGCCGCCATCTGGGTGCTCGTCCTGAGTATCATCGCCATCCGGGAAAGCCAGCAGATCGGCACCGGCGCGGCTGTGGCTGTCTACTTCATACCTGTTGTAGTGCTGGGCATCGTCTTTCTATTATTGATTGGGTTCTTGATTGCAGCATTGTTCCTGATGGCCCCATAGATTGACAAATACCATTAAAGACCATAAAATGAACCCAACATCAAAAACCAGGAAAAGGAGTCGCATGCCTCGATGAATCGTGTACGTTTTCCTGTGGACTATCAGCTGAAAGCAAGAATGTTCCTCACATTATTCTTACTAGCCGCACTCTACCTTCTCTTCGGAGTGGTTCTCTGGCAAGCTAATGTCGGGCTTTCTTCCATTATCGTTATTGTAGGAATCATGCTTTTGGCCCAGTACTATTTTTCCGATAAACTGGTGCTCATGAGCACCAGGGCAAAGGAGGTTTCCCCCCAGGAAGCACCAGAACTTCATGCTGTGGTGGAGCGATTGGCGATGCTAGCCGATATACCCAAGCCGCGGGTAGCAGTAATGCCTACCTCTATTCCCAATGCTTTCGCCACCGGGAGAAACCCCAAAAACGCTGTTGTTGCCGTTACCAAGGGCTTGATGCAGCAGCTTACCATGCAGGAGGTAGAAGCGGTTCTGGCGCATGAAATGAGCCATGTCAAAAACCGGGATGTGGCGGTGATGACCATCGCCAGCTTCTTTGCTACAGTAGCATCCTTTATTGTCCAGAACTTCTACTTTATTGGTGGGTTTGGCCGCGACCGGGAAGACCGGGGTGGAGCGATTGTTATTTACTTCGTTTCTCTACTGGTCTGGCTGATCAGCTTTTTCCTAATCCGGGCGCTTTCCCGCTACCGGGAATATGCAGCTGACCGTGGTGCTGCCTTCCTCACCGGATCCCCTGGAATGCTGAGCAGTGCTCTAATGAAGATCAGCGGCGTCATGGAGCGTGTCCCAGACCAAGACCTGCGTCAGGCGGAAGGAATGAACGCCTTCTTTATCCTGCCCGCCCTGAGAGGGGAATCCTTTGCCGAACTATTCTCCACACACCCTTCTCTCAAGCGGCGACTGGCGTACCTAAGAGACCTTGAACGGCAGATGAGGGGATAAGATGGGGTTCTTTGATGCACTCTTTGGGAAAAGCAAACCGCCTCAAGCGCAGATCGACCCGGTCTTTGCGCTCTCGACAGCTATGATATCTTTTGCTGAATTGGGTTGGACATCCTCAGAAAAGTGTGGGCTTGCACTCAAACCAGCTACCAGTTTGTATTTCCAGTCCGCTGCCGAGGAGCTGCGGGACCTCCTGCAGCTTGCGATTAAAGAAACAAAGACGAAAATGACGATCCAGGATGATCAGTACAACTACAGATGGCTGCTTTTTGAGGATCCTGATTGGGATGACCTGGTGGAGCTGGTACACTTGGCAGCTATAACCCTCAAGGAAAACGGTTACGACACCCAACTTCTGGCGTCAGTTTTTCCCTTGCAACACCAAGACAAGGGTATGCAGCTTTACCTTATCTATAACTACAAACGCGGCACCTTTTACCCTTTCCTACCCACAAACAGCCGCATGGATCAGCGTGACCACCAAGAAGAACTGCGAGTGTTTACCATGCTGGAGAGAGAACTGCCCTGGGAGAAGGATATCTCCCTCTGGTTCCCCATCAGGGGATGCCCGGTGTAAATAGTAGTGGCACTGTGGCACTGCGTTGTGGCACTGGGACGTTTTGTTTGCCACTTCAGGTATGATGTGGTTAATAGTGGTAACAATAAGATCAGGGAACAGTAGGTCAGAAGCCAGAAGCCGGAAGTCTGAGAAGTGACAACAATCCGGCATCTGATATCCTGCCTCAGACATCTATTAAAAACCGGAAAGGAGAAATTTGATGGGATTAATTGCTCGTTTTTCCACAGTCTTTAAGTCAAAAATTAACAAAGTGCTCGACCATATGGAAAACCCTCAAGAAACCCTCGACTACTCTTATGAAAAACAGGCGGAATTACTGCAGAATGTAAGGCGCAACATCGCCAATGTGGTAGCCTCAAAAAAGAGACTAGAACTGCAGAACGTTAAACTGCGAAACGACCTGTCGAAAATAGATGAACAGGCCAAAGAGGCCCTGCGGCGAGGGAGAGAAGACCTGGCCCGGACAGCCTTAGAGCGCAAAGTACAAATAGAAAGTCAGATCCAGGACATGGAACAGCAGGTAAGCAGTTTGAACCAGGAACAGGAGAAACTGACCCAGGTAGAAAACCGCCTGCGGGCTAAAGTAGAAGCCTTCCGCACGAAAAAAGAGGTCATCAAGGCACAGTATTCAGCATCAGAAGCCCAGGTAAAGATCGGAGAAGCCATGACCGGCCTCTCGGAAGAAATGACCGATGTGGGCATGGCCATCGAAAG
>CALGIY010000300.1 GCA_937914965.1 uncultured Thermoanaerobacteraceae bacterium
CCAAATACGGATCACCGCCGCCAGGATAACCGCTAGAATTACAGCCTCCAGTATATCTCTCCATAGATTGTCTTTTTCCTTTTCGCTCTCCTGAGTCATCAGGATTACCTACTTCCGTTCCCGAATACGAGCAGCCTTGCCAACCCTCTCCCGGAGGTAGTAAAGCCGGGCACGCCGAACCCTTCCTTTTTTCTTAACTTCAATTTGAGCTAGTCGTGGCGAATGGACAGGGAATGTTCTTTCCACCCCGACACCATAAGTAAGACGCCTGACAGTAAAGGTTTCATTTAATCCACTGCCCCGCCTGCGAATAACGGTTCCTTCGAAAACCTGGGTCCTTTCCCGTCCTCCTTCAATAACCTTTACATGAACTCGGACTGTATCACCAGGACGAAAAGAGGGGACATCCTGTTTCAGGTAATCTTGCTCAACCATTTTCATAATATCCACTTAAAATAGCCTCCTCCAAAACTTTAAAAATCTCAACGTTTACCGCCGTAATTATAGCATAGGAAATGGTAAGTCACAATCTTTTCAAGGGGCTGCCAACAGGATTTGGTCAATTGTTCTCCGATCTTCTTCATCCCAAGGAACATCAACCAGCAAATCAGGGCGATGAAAGAATGTTCTGGTAACTGCCTGGGCACGTCTCCAGCGCCTGATCTCCTGATGATTTCCTGAGAGAAGAACATCAGGTACCTCCTGCCCATTAAAGGTACGCGGCCTGGTATACTGTGGATACTCCAATAATCCAAGGTTGAAGGATTCTTCATGTAGAGAAGACGGGTCTCCTACGACCCCGGGTATCAAGCGTCCCACACAGTCGATAACTGCCATTGCGGCACTTTCTCCACCTGTTAAAACAAAATCACCCAGAGAGATTTCATCTGTAACCAAATGTTTAACCCGGTTATCGATTCCTTCGTAGTGACCACAAATCAAAATAAGTTCATCCTCACCAGATAGTTCCTGTGCCTTTTCCTGATTAAATGTTTCTCCCTGGGGTGTCATCATAATTACCCGCGTACCAGGCTGCAGATCTAAGGCCTCAAAACAAGCATAAAATGGTTCTGGTTTCATAACCATTCCCGCCCCGCCCCCAAAGGGGTAGTCATCTACTTTATGGTGTTTATCTGTTGAAAAATCCCTGATGTCGATCAGCTCTATCTTGAGCAAACCCTGATCCTGGGCTCTCTTGATAATACTGCTCTCTGTCGGCCCAGCAAACATTTCCGGAAAAATGGTTAAAACTCTAACCAACATGATTCTCACCCCTCCAGCAAACCAGGCAGGGGTCGAACCAGCATCCTCCCCTTATCGAGATCGATTTCTTTGACAACCTCTTTAATGGCAGGCAGCAGATATTCCTTCCCCTGATCATTCTTGACAAGGTAAACATCGTTACTTCCAGTTTCCAGAATCTCTGTCACCCTGCCCAGGGCAACACCTTCCTCAGTTGAGACCAGGAGCCCGAGAATCTGAAATTGATAATAATGGCCCTCGGGAAGCGGCCAAGTATCATCCCTGGGAACCTGAAGCATTGCATTCCGGTACTCTCCGGCGTCTTCAGGGGTGTCAATCCCTTTCAGTTTCAAAATGATTTCCTTTTCCCGAAACCGTACATTCTCGATCTCAACTACCTTGCTCTGATTCTGTTTAGAAAGAAGGTAGTGTCTCTTTTCAGAAAAGCGCTCAGGGAAATCGGTAAGAGGGATCACCTTTACCTCTCCCCGCACACCAAAAACAGCAACAACCTTCCCCACATTAATATATTCAGCCATCCTAAAAAAACCTCAATGTTTCTTAATAATCAAGCAGAAACTATTTCAACTATTACTTTTCTCCCGGTCTTATTCCCTTTTGCTTTTGCTAGAGAGCGGATCGCCCTGGCAATCTTACCCTGCTTGCCGATAACCTTGCCCATATCAGAGTTGGCAACCTTAAGTTCCACTACTAGAGCTCTTTCTCCCTCGATTTCCTTAACATCCACAGCTTCAGGTTTGTCCACCAGTGCCCTTGCTAAAACTTCGATCAATTTTTGCATCATCAGCACCTCACTCAGAGACTGCTTCTGCTGCTGTCTCTGGTTGAGTATTGCGTTTCTCCCAGATGCCTGCTTTCTTGAGAAGGGCACGCACTGTATCAGTTGCCTGTGCACCTTTGGAAAGCCAGTACAGTGCCTTTTCTTCGTTAATGTCGACAATCACCGGATTAGCAACTGGCTGGTAGTAGCCAATCTCCTCGATAAAGCGACCATCACGCGGTGAACGGGAATCAGCAATTACAATACGATATGCCGGATTCTTTTTGGCTCCGACTCTTTTTAAGCGAATCTTTGTAGCCATTTTGTCAGCCTCCTTTTCTACATAAATGGGAATTTCATAGATTTTAATTTACGGGCGCCTTTACCAGCGCCAAGTTCGCTCAACTGCTTGAACAGTTTGCGGCTCTGGTCGAACTGTTTTAATAACCTGTTCACATCCTGAACGTTTGTTCCACTTCCCCTGGCGATCCGCTTTTTCCTGCTGCCGTTGATGATCACCGGGTTGCATCGCTCCTCCGACGACATGGAATTGATCATCGCCTCTAAGCGAATGAAATCCTTCTCGTCGATTCCTTCTTGGATCTTGCGCAGCTGCTTTGCCCCACCAAGGCCTGGGATCATCCCCAGTACCTGATCCAGAGGGCCCATGGAACGCACCTGTTTGATCTGATCGAGAAAATCCTCCAGTGTGAATTCCTGGGTGCGCAGTTTCCTTTCCAGTTCCTTTGCTTTATCTTCGTCAAAGGTTGCCTGCGCTTTTTCGATCAGGCTCAAGACATCCCCCATACCAAGGATACGGGCTGCCATCCGGTCTGGGTAAAAGGGATCCAGAGCATCCAACTTCTCCCCAGTACCGATAAACTTGATAGGACAGTCTGAGACCCTTTTAACAGAGAGAGCAGCCCCTCCGCGGGTATCACCATCTAGCTTAGTCAAGATCACTCCGCTCAGGCCAAGTTCCTCATGAAATGACTTGGCAATGTTAACAGCATCCTGCCCAATCATGGAATCTACAACGAGGAAGACTTCCTGAGGTTCGACCGCACTTTTCATCTCCTGTAATTCATCCATCAGTTCTTGATCGATATGCAGCCTGCCCGCAGTATCAATAATCACTAAGTCATTACCCTGATTTTGGGCGTAGTCCAAGGCTTCCCTGGCTATGTCAACAGGCGAACGCCCTTCCCCCAGGCTAAAGAAGGAAACATCGATCTGTTTTGCCAGGATCTCCAACTGCTTGATGGCTGCTGGCCTGTAGACATCAGCACCTACCAGCAAAGGGCGCTTACCTTGTTTCCTGTAGTAAAGGGCCAGTTTGGCTGCACTTGTGGTTTTCCCACCACCCTGCAGTCCAACCAGCAGGAAGGTAGTAATACCTGAACTATTAAAATTCACACTGCTTCTAGTGTCTCCCATTAAGGCAGTGAGTTCCTCATTGACGATTTTGATGACCTGTTGGCCAGGAGTGAGGCTCTCGAGAACATCTGCCCCCAAACTACGTTCGCGGATTCGCTGAATAAATTCTTTCACAACAGGCAAGCTGACATCTGCTTCCAGAAGGGCAAGCCTTACCTCGCGAAGTGCTGTTCTGAGATCACTTTCACTCAATTTTCCTTTACCACGCAGCTTTTTAAATGTTTCTTGAAGTTTCTCTGCTAGGCTTTGAAACAAGCAGTTCTACCTCCCTTCCTGAAGTT
>CALGIY010000301.1 GCA_937914965.1 uncultured Thermoanaerobacteraceae bacterium
GTTTTGATGGATGACAGCGCGACGACCAGCAGTGCTACCAGCGCTCCCCTCCAGACAGCCGCTCCACACTCTTTTGAAATTAACAGCACAAGAGCCACACCAGGGGTGGAGAGGGCAGTACTCGAGCAGGTGATGCAGGCAATTGAGAGCAGCAGTCTGACCACAGACAAAAGTAAGTCTATGCTGAGCATCTCACTCAAACCGGAATACCTGGGCAACCTGAAGCTGGTGATTTCTGTGGAGAACGGGATTGTCAATGCCCATTTCCTGGCGCAGAATCAGCTGACCGCCAACCTGATCGACTCCCAACTCCCAGAGCTGAAACAGTCTCTTAGCCAGCAGGGGATTTCCTGGCAGCAGGTGACCGTTTCGCTGGATAACGGTGGTTCAGGGACACAGTCACAGCAGGGGATGTATCAGCCGCAGGATGGAAATGCCCATTTTGCCGCAGGGGAAGATGATTTCCTGGATCAGGCTTACCCCTTCAGCGGTCCAGGAATAGTCAATTATGTGGTTTGAGACCATCAGGAGGTGATGAAAATGAATGTTGGTGATGTTACCCAGGCTTCTTCAGCCCAGCAGGCACCAACTTTCCAAATGCTAGGGAAAGACGGTTTTTTTAAACTGCTGGTTACACAGTTAAAACTCCAGGATCCGCTTTCACCGATGGACAACAATGCTATGACAACTCAGATGGCCCAGCTGTCAGGTTTGGAACAGTTAGCAGACCTGAAAGAAAATACCGGCAAGTTGGTTTCCTTATTGGAAAGCAGTATGACCCAGCAGTCGCTTCTTTTCGCAGCCAATATGCTGGGGAAGGGTGTTGAGGCTGTCGATCCAGTATCGAATGAGGAAATAAAGGGGACCGTTCAGGGATATCAGATCAAAGGTGATCAAATTGTTTTTGACATAGATGGGGCAGAGATTCCAGCTTCCTGGATTATCAAGGCTACCTGTGCCGGGGGTGAGGGATAATTGGTAGATAAAATCTATTTTCCCCAACCGATTTTACCTTCACAAACTGGGCGGGTAAACAAGCAGCAGGAGCCCAGCACCTCATTTGAGGATGTCCTGGCTGAAAAGATCAAGTTTTCCGGCCATGCCCAGCAGATGGTCAACAAAAGGCGGATAGACATTTCTCCAGGGCGTATGCAGCGCATCAATGAGGCTGTGAACAAGGCAGAGGAGAAAGGTGCCCGGGATTCGTTGATTTTGGTTGATGATATTGCCTTGGTGGTGAGTGTCAAGAATCGAACAGTGATCACCGCGGTGGATCAGCCGAATATGAAGGGAAAGGTTTTCACCAATATCGACAGCGCGGTAATCGCATAAAACTAAATTAAACGAGAGAAAGGGCTGGACCTCTAGCAGGAGGCTCTGGGCCAGCATCGAATATACTGGCCCCTCTCGTCATAGGGAGGTCATTTTTATGATGTCATCGCTTTTTGCTGCTGTGTCTGGGCTTAAAGCCCACCAGCAGCGGATAGATGTTATTGGTAATAATATTGCTAATGTCAACACAACCGGATTCAAGAAAGGCAGGGTTACCTTTGCCGATATGCTCTACCATACTATCAGGGGAGCCAGCCGCCCGGTTGAGGGGGGCAGAGGGGGTACCAACCCGATGCAGGTAGGCCCCGGTGTGACTGTGGCTAGTATTGATACCATTTTTACCGGGAGCAATCTGCAGGATACTGCTAAAGACACGGATCTCGGCATCGGCGGGGAAGGCTTCTTTGTATTAAGCGATGGACAGCAGAGTTTTTTTACCAGGGCAGGTAATTTCGATTTTGACCCGGGTGGTAACCTGGTGAGCCTGTTAACTGGGATGAAGGTACAGGGGTGGACTGCTGTTGATGGTGTGCTCAATACCAGCGCTGCCCTCGGCGATATCAATATACCGGCACAGGGTGTGTCAGTGCCAGCCAAGGCTACTACTGCTATTGACTTCTCAGGAAATCTGGATGCCAGTGTGAACGGGAGTTTGATCTTTTCGAACGGAACGGGGACAACTTCTTTTAATGTAGAGGACGCCGCTGGGAGTACCGCTGCTTTAAAGCTGACACTGGAGGCGACGAACGCCTTTAATACCTATAAGTGGTCCATTACTTCTGATG
>CALGIY010000302.1 GCA_937914965.1 uncultured Thermoanaerobacteraceae bacterium
GGAGGAATATAACTTTACCCGTCGAATTTGTTACAATAGAGGCAGAAGAAATTAGGCGGGTTCGCCTCCGGCGCAGTTTCGAGGAAGCGGTTGATGCAGCTGCCAAGCGTGCACGGGAAAATGCAGTTAAAGGGATACCCGCCAGGGCAGTGCCGGTCAGACGCCAGTACAAGGTGATTGGGACTAGAGACGACAATCCTGTCCGGGTGGTTCTGACTGTGGAAACCAGGGAAGAGATTGGAATTCCCCGGAAGTTTCAACAATCTGAAAAACCAGATAAAATAATAAATGATTAGACACTCATGCTGAATGTACAGCACCATCAGAAAAGATGTACAGGCGGAGTCAGGTTTGAGGGTGTCTCAGGCATCTATTTATAAAATAGGGGGTTGAGAAAAAGCTTGACAAGCTGTGCGGAAGCTAAAATATCGGTAAATGATAACAGTGCGGCATATAATCTTTTTGGAAACCTTGATACTAATCTTAAAATGATCGAAGAAGTAAGTGCTACACGGGTCATCGCCCGGGGCGATGAAATTTTGGTCCGGGGAGACAAGGAAGCAGTTCAGAGTACTGTCGCGCTCCTAGAGCAGTTGATTGCTTGGAGCAAGCAGGGTAATCCCGTAACAGTTAGTGATATTAATTATGCATGGCACCTGGTGAAAGGGAGTTCCCAGGAGAATTTGGTGGATATCCGCTCTGAAGTGCTCCTGACCAATCACCGGGGAAAGACAGTGCGTCCAAAGACAGCTGGTCAGGCGAGATATATCCAGGCCATCAAGAATAATGACATGGTCTTTGCCATTGGCCCTGCAGGAACAGGGAAGACCTACCTGGCAGTGGTGATGGCGGTACATGCATTCAAAAACAAAAAAGTCAACAGGATTGTCCTGGTACGTCCCGCAGTAGAGGCGGGCGAAAAACTGGGTTTTTTACCCGGTGACATTCAGGAGAAGGTCGACCCGTACCTGCGTCCTCTCTACGACGGCCTGTATAATGTTCTGGGAGCCGATCAAGCGCAGCGTTATATGGAGCGCAATGTCTTTGAAGTTGCTCCTCTTGCTTATATGAGGGGCCGGACCTTAGATGACTCTTTTGTGATCCTGGATGAAGCACAAAACACCACTCCAGAACAGATGAAGATGTTTTTGACCCGCCTTGGTTTTGGCTCTAAGGCAGTGGTTACAGGGGATATTACACAGATCGATCTTCCCAAGGAGCAGTCATCCGGGCTGGTCGAGGTGCAGAAGGTGCTGCACGATGTGGAGGGAGCCGCCTTTGTCCATCTTACTAGTGATGATGTGATCAGGCATCCGATGGTTCAGAAGGTCATCGAAGCCTATGGTCGCTATGAGGCACAAAATAAATAACCTCCACGAACTCATTTGGGAGTGACAACCATGCTCGATTTACGCAGGGTGAGTACATGGATCCGGCAGACATGGAAAGGATTTTCCGACCACCCGGTTTTCCGGAGGGTGTTTGTGGGAATTCTCTTTTTCTTGGCGACTGTCTTTATCGTCGGCAGTGGCTTTTTTTCCGGTGGGTACTCATTGAAAGAGGGGCAGGTATGTCCCACAAATATCTATGCTCCGCGGACCGTTGTTTATCTTGATGAAGTGGAAACCGAACGTTTGCGCCGTGAGGCTGCCAACAGGGTAGAAAAATCCTACCGTGAGGATACTGGGGTGATAGCGCGGCAGGATGAAAAGGTGAAGAACACCTTTTCCAAGGCCAGGGAACTGCGGGATACAGATATACCACCGGAGGAAAAACTCCGGCGTTTCTCTACTTTTCTGGCTCAAGAGGTGGGAGTACCATCATCCGAACTGGAAGCGATACCCACAAGCTCACTCTATGCGCTGCTCCAGGGGAGTGATAATGAGTTTAACAGTGCAGAGGATTTCTGCAAGACATCCCTCCTGGATGAACTTCGTTATGGGCTCAAAGAGGATGCTCTGCCTAATGCTAAAAAGAACCTTGTCGACAAGGTTTCCCATTCCAGTATCATTAAATCTTGGAGGCCAGGGGTTTCTGCGGTACTGGTTTATACGATCCGCCCAAACCTCATCTTTGATAAGGAAACTTATGACCTGAGGGTTGCCCAAGCTCGGGCGGAGGTGCCCATTATTGAGCGCACTTATAAAGCTGGCCAGGTGATTGTGCGTGAAGGTGATATTATCACCAAGGTTGACCTGGCAGTCTTGCGCCAGTCCGGGTTAATACGAGGTGGAGCGGCTTGGCCCCGGGTGATCGGGGTGTTCCTCTTTGTCGCTTTGATCGGTTTATTGATGATCCTCTATCTCTATAGATTTCGCAGGGATATCCTGGAGCGGGAGCAGTATCTGTTTCTCTATGGGATCTTGTTTACCCTGACGATGCTGGTTGCCAAAGGGGTTTCGGTGATTACCATCAGTCCCCGGCCTGAAATTGCCTCACTTGTGGGATATCTCATCCCGGTAGCAGGAGGAGCAATTCTGATTACTGTTCTGCTGGATAAGGGATTGGCGGTGTTTACCTCTTTTCTGTTCAGCATTCTTGTCGGAGTGATGACCGATGGACAACTGACCTTTGCCCTGGTGGGTTTTGTGGGGAGTATGGCCGGGATTTACGCCATTGGGATTATCAGCAACAGATCCGACCTGATTCGGGGTGGAGCGTATATTTCTTTAGCTAATGTGGGTATGATTCTGATTCTGGGCTTACTCAATGAAACCCCTGTTGGAATGGTTCTGGCAGGGATGGGGATGGGTGTCTTAAGCGGTATCTTTTCATCGGTCCTGGCCTTGGGTTCGCTGCCATTCTTAGAAGAGGCCTTCGGTATTACCAGTTCAGTGCGGCTGTTGGAACTTTCCAATCCCAGCCAACTGCTGCTTAAGCGACTACTGACTGAGGCGCCAGGAACTTATCACCACAGTATTCTTGTAGGGAACCTGGCAGAGACAGCAGCACAGGAAATTCAGGCAGATCCCCTTCTGGTGCGTGTGGGTTCTTATTACCATGATATTGGTAAACTCAAACGTCCCTATTTTTTCATCGAGAACCAGATGGGGCGGGATAACCCTCATGATAAAATTGCCCCCAGCTTGAGTACCCTGATTATCACATCACATGTGAAAGATGGGCTAGAAATGGCACGGGAGCATAAACTTCCCCCTGATATCCAGGGTATAATTGGACAGCACCACGGTATGAGCCTGGTGAGTTATTTCTACCAGATGGCCTTGGAGAGCGGGCGCCCAGAGTTGGTTACAGAAGAGGAATTTCGCTATGATTCGGTTAAACCCCAAAGCAAGGAAGCTGCCTTGGTGATGTTGGCGGACAGTGTAGAGGCGGCGATCCGTTCTCTGCAGAAGCCTACACCAGGTCGCCTGGAGGGTTTGACCAGGAAGATCATCAAGGAGAAGCTGCATGATGGCCAGCTTGATGAATGTGACCTTACATTTAAGGATTTAAACAAAATCGCTGCTGCTTTTGTCCGGGTTCTGGGAGGGATCTTTCATTCCCGGATCGAGTACCCTGACGCAGCTTTGATCACAGAGTTAGAAAGGAGAAGGTCCCGGGGTGCAGTTGTTAATCAGTGAAGATCAGAACCAGATTGAAGTTAGCACAGGAATCAAGTCCCTTTTGAAAAAGGCCTTGGAAAAAGTGCTGAGTGAAGAAGCCTTTTCTAAAGAGTTTATTGCCGCAGCTGAAGTGAGCATGGTTTTTGTTGATGATCACAAAATGGCAGAGCTTAATGAACATTACCGGGGTGTTGCAGGCACAACAGATGTGCTGTCTTTTCCCATGCTTGATGATGAGGATGATCAACCGGAGGGGCCCGGAGAGTTCCTGCTGGGGGATATTGTTATCTCTGTTTCCAAAGCCTTCGAACAGTCCAAGGAATACGGTCATTCCTTGGACAGAGAAATGGCCTTCCTGGCTGTCCATGGAATGCTGCATTTAATGGGGTATGACCACGAGAAAAGCGAAGCAGCTGAGTTAAAAATGAGGGAGAAAGAGCGCAGAGTGCTTGATGATCTCGGTCTTAAGATGGGGTCTGATGAGGATGGCAAAGCGTAAATTTAGTGAAAGCTTTAGGGATGCCGGGGCAGGTATTTTATACTGTATAAGTACCCAGAGGAATATGAAGATTCACCTGCTGGCAACCATTATTGTCCTGATAGCATCCTGGTTGCTGGGTTTAAATCCTGTGGAGTTTGCCCTTGTGATTTTTGCTATTACTCTGGTTCTGGTAGCGGAAATGTTTAATACGGCTGTCGAAAAAACGATTGATCTCTATGTTAAAACCTATCATCCTGGTGCTCGTATGGCCAAGCATGTTGCCGCCGGAGCGGTTTTAGTTGTTGCTATCAATTCGGTGATCATTGGTGTTATTGTTTTCGGGCCGCACTTATACAGCCTGTTGTTTATGTAAAGAGTAGCGGTGTGATGTCAAGTAGGCAACTACAAGCGGGGCGTGGCTTGCAATTATTCCTGAAGGGTGTAATGTCTGATGTCAAGTAGGCAACTGGCAGTTTGCGT
>CALGIY010000303.1 GCA_937914965.1 uncultured Thermoanaerobacteraceae bacterium
TGGCCGTCTGTTCATGGAAATGACAGTGGAAAAGGGGCGCGGATATGTACCTGCTGAGAGGAACAAGAACGCCGAACAGGTAATTGGAGATATCCCGGTAGATTCCATCTTTTCGCCTATTTATAAAGTTAATTATACTGTTGAGAACACCAGGGTTGGGCAACAGACTGATTATGACAGGTTGATTTTGGATGTCAGGGGAAATGGTGCCTTGTCTCCGGAAGAAGCTGTCAGCCAAGCCGCCCACATTGTTGTCAAGTATTTGAATTTGTTTGCGGGATTAACCGAGAAGCCCCCGGTGGAGGAACCGGAACCAGAGGACGAGGATGACGAAGAGAGCAAGATCTTGGAGATGCCCATCGAGGAACTGGAACTCTCGGTTCGTTCTTACAATTGCTTGAAACGCGCCGGGATTAATACGGTAGATGAACTAACACAGAAGACCCAGGATGAAATGATGAAGGTTCGTAACCTGGGTAAAAAATCACTAGAAGAAGTGGATAATAAACTTGACGAACTGGGGCTCGCTTTGAAGAAGAGCGAGGAGTAGAAAGAGGTGATTTTGATGCGGAAGCTGGGGTTGCGGAGTGACCAGCGGCGGGCGATGCTCAGGAACATGACAACTTCCTTGTTAAGGGAAGAACGCATCGAGACAACATTAACAAGGGCCAAAGAGGTCCAGCGAATAACGGATAAAATGATCAGTCTAGGGAAACGGGGCGATCTGCATGCCAAGAAGCAGGCCTTGTCGTACCTTTTCGATGAAGATGTTGTAAAAAAGCTGTTTGATGAGGTTGCACCCCGGTATCAAGATCGCGCCGGTGGTTATACACGTATCCTGAAAACAGGATACCGGCGCGGTGACAGTGCGCCCACAGCTCTAATCGAACTGTTATAGGATGCCATGCGGCGTCTTAAAGTAACACTGGAATACGATGGCACAAATTTTGCCGGGTTTCAAAAACAGACAGGCACTGGAATTCGGACGGTGCAGGGTGTCTTGGAAGAATCTCTGAAAAGGCTGACCGGAGAAGATATCTTGACTATAGGCGCCGGGCGGACAGACAGTGGAGTTCATGCTCTGAGCCAGGTGGTGCACTTAGATACTTGCTCTCCTATCCCGTTGGATCGTTTTCCTGCAGCCTTAAGTGGACAACTGCCTCCTGATGTGGTGGCGCTGGACGCAGCTTTGGTAGATGCCTCTTTTCATGCTAGGTATAAGGCTATAGCGAAAAGGTACAGTTACCTGGTTTTCAACAGCGGGATGCATCAGGCTCTATGGCGTAATTATTGTTATCGTTTTCCCTCATCTTTGGACATGGTAACGATGCAAAAGGGGGCGGCAGTTCTTACAGGAGAGCATGACTTTATGGCCTTTTCTGCTGCAGGCAGCAGTGTCAAAAGTACTGTGCGGCGCATTTTCTCCTTCAATGTGGAACATCAGGGGGATTGGGTCAAAATAACAGTTACGGCAGGCGGTTTCTTGTACAAGATGGTACGACTGATGGTAGGCACTCTACTGGATGTAGGGCGTGGCAAACTCTCTCCCGACCAGGTGAAAGAAATACTGGAGGCGGGGGAGAGGGGGCAAGGGGGCCCTACTGTACCACCGCAGGGACTTTACCTGGCCAGGGTTTACTATCCAGGTGAGGAAACAAGAGATATGAGGGAATTTCCTTGACATGGTTATGCCGATCCCCTAGAATAAAACCTGTTGAAGTACAAGACCATAAGTCTGTAATCAGCACTATAGTGATTGTTTTGAATATGTAAGCGGAATGTTGAGAAGAGGAGGTTTTTGATGGTGCGCACATTTATGGCCAAACCAGAGGGCATACAGCGCAAGTGGTATGTCATTGATGCTGAAGAAAAAATACTGGGACGGCTGGCAACAGAGGTGGCGCGAATACTGCGCGGCAAGCATAAGCCTACCTTCACACCGCATATTGATACCGGGGACCATGTGATCGTGATCAATGCGGATAAGGTGAAGGTCACCGGAAATAAGTTCGAAGATAAAAAATATTATCACCATACAGGCTATCCTGGTGGTATAAAGATGAAAAATTTTGCTTCAATTCTTCGCAGCAAACCGGAACGGGTGATTGAGAAGGCTGTTTGGGGGATGGTTCCTCATAACCGCCTTGGCAGACAGGTTATCAAGAAGCTTCAGGTTTACCGCGGACCAGACCATCCTCATGCTGCCCAATGTCCGGAAGTCTGGGAAATTTAGGGTAGAAAGGGGGTAACAACTTTTGGCGCAGGTACTCTATCAAGGAACCGGTAGACGTAAGACCTCGGTGGCGAGAGTGCGGATTGTACCAGGTGATGGGAAGGTCGTTGTAAACGGGCTTTCTGCAGAGGACTATTTTCCGACACGCACACATCGGATTATAATCAAGCGGCCACTTGATATCACTAAAATGACTGGTCGTTTTGATGTTCTTGTCAATGTTGATGGAGGCGGTGTTAGCGGGCAAGCAGGTGCTGTTCGCCTTGGCTTGGCACGTGCACTGTTGAAGGCAGACCCGAACCTCCGTCCTTTCTTGAAAAAGGCAGGATTCCTGAGTAGGGATCCCAGGATGAAAGAGAGGAAAAAGTACGGTCTCAAGAAAGCTCGTAAAGCTCCTCAGTTCTCCAAGCGTTAAAGACCAAGTGGCGGATTCCCTTCCGTCACTTTTATTTTTTCTGATCGGTACCAGGTTTGCTTTATTGCTTTATTGTTCCCGGCCTGGTTACCGCTGTGTCAAACACTGTGAATTAACTTATGCCACGCTGGATAATTGTCCCGCTATTTGCATAACATTGTGGAGAGGAAAAATCACTTAGGAGGGGCATCTGTGCGGGGTTTTGTTTTATTGCGGGTTTTCCGGCCCAGGAAAAAGGTAATTTGTGCAGTGATACTGGTGCTGCTGCTGGTAGGGGGGCTCTACCCCTTTTATTCATCCTGGCAGGACCGCAGGGCTGTGGAAGCTCTTTCCTGGTCAGTTGCCAGTAAGGTGATTGTTGTTGACCCGGGTCACGGGGGAATTGATCCAGGTTGTGTTGGTAAAAGCGGGGTCCAAGAAAAGGAGATCAACCTGGCCGTTGCTAAGCGGTTGTCTACCTTTTTAAAACAGGGCGGCGCCACTGTGGTCATGACCAGAGTGGGAGATTATGATTTAAGTGAAGAGGGGAAAGCACCCCAAGGTGTGCGCCATAAGGATGATCTGGAGGCCCGGGTGGAGTTGGCTGAAAAATACCAGGCAGATCTTTTTATCAGTATTCATGTCAACAGTATTCCCCTTACCGAGTGCTGGGGTGCCCAGGTTTTTTATCACCCTCAGTCCAAGGAGAGTAAGCGTTTGGCCAGTTTGATGCAAAAAGAATTCATTAAAAACTTTGGAGAAAGCGATAGGTGGGTCAAACCTGAGGACTTTTTTGTTTTGCGGGGTCATAAGTGTACTGCTGTGATTGTAGAGACGGGGTTTCTTTCCAACCCCAGGGAGGAAACTTTGCTTGGTGATTCCGTATACCAGAACAAACTGGCTTGGAGTATCTATGCTGGTATCGTTCGCTACTTAGCAGGGGATCCCCTTCCCAAAGAACCGGCATATTGATAGCGGTCAATAATTGCGGGGTATTAGGGGAAAAGCTAAGAAGGGATTTTAGCCCAGTTTGCGGAAATAAAAACTATGGTAATATTTTACCATCTACTGTACCAATTAAAATAGAAGGTGGTGCTTCAAATGCTGGTCTGTGCCGGTTTATCGCCGCATCCACCGATCATCGTTCCCGAGATCGGTGGAGATGATCTACTGAAGGTAAAAAAGACGGTGGATTCCATGGGTGAGTGGGCATCTTGTATTGCCGACCAGCGCCCGGAGGTCCTTGTGTTTATCAGTCCGCACGGTATTTTCTTGCGCGGACAGATGGGGTATTTAAATGATCCGGAGCCATCTGGAAGTTTTGCAGCTTTTGGTGCTCCGAAAGTTTCCTTTCAGGTAAAAAACGACCTTGACCTGGCGCAAAAAATAGCTGTGGAGGCCAACCGGGAAGGGGTTGAGGTTGTGGGGGTGGAACTGGATGACTGGAATGTTCATGACCCTGGCAGTATCGACCATGGGATCACAGTTCCCCTCTACTACCTGGAGGAGGCAGGGCTAGATGTTTCCCTGGTCGCTTTCGGGATCAGCCTGCTCCCTCTAGAAAAGCTCTACAAGTTTGGACAGGCCCTGGGAAGGGTGGTAGAGCAGTATCCCAAACGAGTTGGCCTGATCGCCAGCGGTGACCTTTCTCATCGCCTTCTGCCTGGGGCACCTGCGGGCTTTAGACCCCGAGGGAAGGAGTTTGACCAGATCATTCAGGAGTCATTAAAGGAGATGGATGTGGAAAGGCTGCTGGGCCTTCCAGAGGATCTAATCGAGGATGCAGGAGAGTGCGGGCTGCGTCCCATTGTCATGCTGCTGGGGGCTCTTTCGGGTTATGAAGTGGAACCGGAAATCTACTCCTATGAAGGTCCCTTTGGGGTTGGCTATCTGGTTGCGGGCTTCAAGGTGGGCAGTTCTTTATATGTAGAGCTCGCCCGTCAGAGCTTGGAATACTACCTGCGCACAGGAAAGATCATGCCGGTTCTTGACCCTCCTCCACCGGGGATGAAGGGGAGCGCCGGGGTTTTTGTTTCCTTAAAGAAAGACGATCAGCTGCGCGGCTGTATTGGGACAATTGAGCCTGTCCGGGAGAACATCGCCTCAGAGATCATCCACAATGCGGTGGCTGCCGGGGTGGATGACCCCCGATTCTGGCCGGTGGAACAGGATGAACTTTTAGATCTTGATATTTCTGTGGATGTTCTAACACCTTTTGAGCTAGTGGTATCGATTGATGATCTTGACCCGAAGCGTTATGGGGTGATTGTGAAAAGTAACGGTCGTACAGGCTTACTGCTCCCAGACTTAGAGGGAGTAGACACTGTGGACCAGCAGATCAGTATCGCCTGCCAGAAGGCAGGGATTTCTCCTGGGGAAAAGCTGGAGATCCTTCGTTTTAAAGTGAACCGTTACGAGTAGGAGTGGTTTTTTATGCAGAAAGCTTTGTACTACGAACAACTAGATGAAGAAAAGGTTTGGTGTCACCTCTGCCCTCAAAACTGTAAGATCAATCCCGGTAAAAATGGAATTTGCCGGGCGCGCCAAAATATAGGTGGGGTTCTGTATACTCTGAATTACGGCCAGATTACCTCCTGGGGGGGTGACCCCATTGAAAAGAAGCCGCTTTATCACTTTTATCCTGGTTCGAATATTTTTTCAGTGGGGACCTTTGGCTGCAATTTCCGCTGTGGGTTCTGCCAGAATTGGGAGATCGCTCAAGGGGACTCCGCTGCCCGGGAGGTTACCCCGGAGGACCTGGTGGAGATTGCCCTAAATGCTCAAAGAGATACTGGTTCGATCGGGATTGCTTATACTTATTCAGAACCTTTGGTTTGGTATGAATATGTTTATGATACAGCAAAGATAGCCCACCAGAAGGGGCTGAAAAATGTTTTGGTCACCAATGGATTTGTTCAAAAGGAGCCCCTACTGGAACTGCTCCCCTTGATTGATGCTATGAATATCGATGTGAAGTCCTTTACTGATCACTATTACCGGACTACCTGCAGCGGAAGGTTAGAGCCGGTCCTCAAGACGGTAGAACTCGCTCAGCAGTTATGCCATGTAGAGATCACCAATCTAGTTGTGCCGGGGATGAATGATAGTGATGAAGAGATCACCTCCCTCGTGGAATGGATCGCCTCTTTAGACCCGGCGATCCCTTTGCATTTCTCCCGCTACTTTCCTCAGTACAAGTTCGATCTTCCCCCGACTCCTCTGGAGACTCTCACTAATGTGCTGGAGATTGCCCACAGCAAACTGAAGTATGTTTATGCAGGGAACGCTTGGGAGCTCAACGAAAATGATACCTTCTGCTCGAAGTGCGGGAGCCTCTTGGTTGAGCGCTCTGGGTATGGGGTGAAAGTGAAGGGGCTTGAGGGGCAAAAGTGCAAGAAGTGCGGGGAAAGGGTAGCGGTTGTGGTTGGTGATTAGTGGTTAGGTACCCCATATGTCAGTTCTACCATTTCTATTCTCCCCGACTTAAGGCTCATTAAAAAAAAGCTAAAACCTTGTCCCCAAAACAAAAGAACCGTCTGCTGTCCCCGTGTCTATTCTGCCGGGAAGATACAGAGTGCGAGAGAACCGTCAGATTGTTTGAAAGTGCCAAATGGGGTTTGAACGCTGCAATATGCGGGCTTGTTCGTTGCTATACATACCATATGTTGTGATGTTAGGTGGCAATAAATGATTATTCACAGATGTTACCGTCCCTGTGATTTATCCCAGAGTGCCAAAAGTACCATCCCCGCGCTCATTTTCGGTTAGATACCAGAACTATCCCGTTGTCCAACCCAATGACTAACCGCCAACCACCAATGACTATCTGGGTGGACAGCAGAACCGTCCCCGTGTCCAGTGAGCAAAATATTATTCCCAAGGTATTGCATGTTTATGCATAAGCGCGTATAATAATTAGCAATTGGTTTTTACATGGGCAGCGGTATCTAGTTCCTTGCATAGCTAGATTCAGATGAGGGCGCTGCAGGTAATGTAATTGGATAATAATTATTTCAACAGGAATAAATATAAATATTAGGGGAGACAGCTATGACTTTAAATGTAGGGATCGTGGGTGCAACCGGATATGTTGGAGAGGAATTGGTCCGGATCCTCTGCAGACACCCGCAGGTGAAGGAAATTACTGCTGCCTCGCGCGATTTTACGGGGTGTACCCTGGACCAGGTTTTCCCCCACCTGAGGGGATATGCTGAACCAGAGATCTTGGGTCTAGACAGGTTACCTGAGCTTATTGATCGTTCTGATGTTGTGTTTTTGGCTTTGCCGCACGGGGTTTCGGCACCGGTAGCCCGGGATGTGTTGAGGCAGGGGAAAAAGGTAATCGATATAGCAGCGGATTTCCGACTTCCCGATGCCGCGCTCTATGAGGAATGGTATAAGGCACCGCATGGTGCGCCGGAACTGTTGGCAGAGGCTGTCTACGGACTGCCTGAACTCTTCCGCTCAAAGATCAGCGGTGCGCGTCTGGTGGCTAACCCGGGGTGCTATCCTACTAGTGCTTTACTTGCTTTAGCCCCGCTGCTTAAAAAAGGTCTTGTTGATGGGTCAACTCTGATTATCGATTCCAAGTCCGGGGTGTCAGGTTCCGGGAGGGCACTTGCTCTGGGCAGCCTTTTTTCCGAATGCAGTGGGAACATGAAAGCCTACGGTGTTGGTACACACCGGCATACACCAGAGATTGCAACCTATGCTGGTATTTTGGCTGAAAAGAGTGTGGATGTGATCTTTACCCCGCATCTGATTCCGGTGACCCGTGGGATTCTGAGCACGGTTTACGCCAGGCTCAAAGATTCTATGGATGCATCTACCTTGCGTCAGGTTTACGAAGATTTTTATGCAGGTGAAGAGTTCGTGCAGGTTGCCCGGGATGGAGAAATGCCGGAGACGAAGTGGGTGCTGGGGACCAACAGATGTTTTCTCGGGGCTGCTGTAAATCAGGGAAGGGCAATTATTGTGTCGGTGATCGACAACCTGGTCAAGGGAGCTGCCGGTCAGGCGGTGCAGAATATGAACATACTGTTTGGGCTTCCGGAAACTACTGGGTTAGAACATCCGGGGCTTTATCCATAGCAATATATTAAGAAAGGGGGCACCTGGGTTTTCGGCAGTTCAACTGCCGTTCTCCTCGTGAAAGCACTGTAATCTACGGGGAACCAGGGATAACTTTGTCTCAAACATTCAAATTTACAGAAATACCAGGGGGTGTAACCGCCCCTCAAGGTTTTTTAGCAGCAGGTGCTGCTGCCGAGGTACGCAAAAAAGGGCGGCGGGACCTGGCCATTCTTTACTCAGAAAAACCTGCAGCAGCTGCTGCTCTTTTCACTCAGAGCCAGGTGAAGGCCGCCCCGGTGCTGGTAACTCAGGAGCACTTGGCCACAGGTTCAGCCCAGGTGGTTGTGGTGAACAGCGGGATTGCCAATGCCTGCACTGGGGAGCAGGGGCTTGCTGATGCCAAAATGATGGCCAAAGTAGCGGGTGAGGTGCTGAAGGTCTCCCCAGAGCAAGTGGTTGTGGCCTCGACAGGGGTTATCGGGGAGTACCTTCCTATGGATAAAATAGAATCTGGGATTAAAAAGGCTGCTGTCTCTCTTTCCCAGGAGGGCGGAGTGTTTGCAGCAGAAGCTATTCTCACAACTGATACCACTACCAAGGAGTGCGCAGTAAAGTTCACCCTGGGTGGGAAAGAGGTAATGATCGGGGGTATGGCCAAGGGGTCCGGGATGATTCACCCCAATATGGCCACTATGCTCGGGTTTATAACCACTGATGCCCATGTGCAGCCGCAAACACTAGATCATGCCCTGCGCTGGGCAGCAGACCGTTCCTTTAATGCCATTACTGTTGATGGGGACACCAGCACCAATGATATGGTGGTGGCTTTGGCTAACGCTCAGGCGGGAAACCATCTCCTGACAGATGAAGACCCAGAATACTCTTTGTTTCGGGATGCACTCCTCTTGGTTTGCACAGAACTAGCTAAGATGATCGCCAGGGATGGAGAGGGTGCTACCAAATTTCTGGAGGTCAGAGTTAATGGCGCTGTAAGTGATAGGGATGCACTCACAATAGCCCGTGCAGTTGCCGGTTCTAGCCTGGTCAAGTCAGCTCTCTTTGGCGAGGATGCCAACTGGGGCCGGGTGCTCGCTGCGGCAGGTGCCTGTGGTGTTACCTTTGACCCAAACCTGGTGGATGTTTACCTGGATGATCTTTTGGTTGCGGCTCAAGGGAAGGGACTTGCCTTTGATGAAGAGCAGGCGAGTACAATTCTGGCAGGTCATGATCTGACGATCACGGTGGACCTCAAACAGGGTGATGCCGGAGGGAAAGCCTGGGGCTGCGACCTTTCGATTGACTATGTTCGCATCAACGCTAATTACCGGACTTAAAGGGAGGGAGAGAGGTGGGTTTTACACCACTGGAAAAGGCATCGATACTTGTGGAAGCCCTGCCTTACATCAGAAAGTTTTCTGGTCAGACTGTAGTGATCAAGTACGGCGGCTGGGCGATGGTCAGCGAGGAGTTAGAGCGCGCAGTGATGACCGACTGTATTTTGTTGAAGTTAGTTGGGATCCACCCTGTCATCGTCCACGGCGGAGGAAAGGCCATCGATGAGATGCTGGGGCGGCTCGGCAAAGAAACGCGCTTTGTACATGGCCAGCGGGTTACCGATGAAGAGACCATGGAAGTTGTAGAGATGGTGCTGGCTGGTAAGGTGAACAAGGAGATCGTTACCCTGATCAAT
>CALGIY010000304.1 GCA_937914965.1 uncultured Thermoanaerobacteraceae bacterium
GTTCGCTCGAAACCGGCATGGGCGATGCAGAAGACGGCCACGGCGCGGAAGGCGTACTGTCGCACGACCAGCTTCTGACCGATCCGGATGAAGCTGTGAAACTGCTGGGAAGAATGGCCAAACTGGAGTTCCGAACTGAGGACGGCAAGACCGTTATAACCGGGAAGGATCTAAAAGATGCCCAGGCACAGTTGAACCCCAACAATAATGAACCGCTAGTAGCTTTGGAATTCAGTAAAGAAGGAGCGAAAGCCTTCGCTGATGTGACCACTGCCAATGTGGGCAGGAGGCTCGCTATTTATCTGGATGACAGGCTGCTTACTGCGCCGACGATCAATGGACCTATTACAGGCGGTAATGCAGAGATCAGCGGGGGATATGAGTCGCTGGATGAGGCACAGGAAGAGGCGCTGCTGCTGCGATCTGGTGCCCTCCCTGTTAATGTTAAAATGATGGAAAAACGGAGTGTCGGCCCCACCCTGGGTCAGGAATCCTTAGACCGCAGCCTGAAAGCCGGGATCATCGGTGTGGCAGCCATCTTTCTTTTCATGTTGCTCTATTACAGGTGGCCGGGAGTGATTGCTGATCTGTCCCTGATTGTTTACGGGTTGATCTTGGTGGGAATCTACATGCTGATCAATACAACTTTAACGCTGCCTGGTATAGCCGGGATTATCCTTTCTATCGGAATGGCGGTTGACTCCAATATTATTATCTACGAACGCCTGAAAGAGGAACTGCGAGCGGGTAAGACCCTGCGGTCTGCTATTGACGCTGGTTTTCACAATGCCTTCCGGGCGATCCTGGATTCCAATGTGACCACCTTAATAGCCGCGGCTGTGCTTTATTTCCTAGGGATCGGACCCATCAAGGGTTTTGCAGTCACCTTGGGTATTGGTATTTTGGTGAGTATGTTTACAGCCATTACCTTTACTCGTTTTGTGCTGCATTTGGTGGCGCGGTCACGCCTGGTTGTCAATCCCTGGGCATATGGAGTTAAGCTAGGAGGCGAAAAGGCATGAACCTGGTCAAGTTGAGGAAATATTGGTACATCTTGTCCCTGCTAATAATTATACCGGGCATGATCTCCTTTGGTTGGAAGGGTTTGAATTATGGAATCGACTTCACCGGTGGCAGCCTGATCGAACTCAAATTTAACCAGACAGTGCAGGTCGGGAATGTCCGAGCGGTCTTGGATGATCTTGGACTTCCTAAAGACAGCAAGATTCAGGAGAGTGCAGGAAATGTGCTCATCATCCGCACCAAGGACCTCAGTCAGGAAGAGAGTTCTAATCTACTACAAGGATTGGAAGAAAAGGCCGGGAGTTATCAACTGCTGCGCAATGAAAGTGTAGAGCCCGCAGTAGGGAAGGAACTACGGAACAAAGCGATTATTGCCGTGGTGATCGCCTTTGCCTTGATGATCGTTTATATCACCATTCGGTTCGAGTTTCTCTCAGGATTGGCGGCGGTTTCGGCCCTCGTCCATGATATTCTGATCACTGTTGGGTTGGTTTCCCTGCTGGGACTGGAGGTTGATGGTGCCTTTATTGCTGCCCTGCTGACTATTGTTGGGTATTCGATCAATGACACCATTGTGATTTTTGACCGGGTTCGGGAGAATATCGGGAAGAAAAAGAAGGGTGAGCACATGGATGAAATTATTCACCACAGCATCATGCAAACCCTGACCAGGTCCATCAACACCGTGTTAACCGTGGTTTTCACACTGGTGGCTTTGATCCTTTTTGGTGGGGTAACTATCAAGACATTTGTCACCATCCTACTCATCGGGGTGGTTACTGGATGCTACTCCTCTATCTTTGTGGCCAGCCCGCTGTGGTATGACTACCGGCGGCTGCGGGGGGAGAGCATTTAACTCTTGCACAAGTTCGCAATATTGTTTAAAATAAAATAAAATTGATATATATGGTGACAGGTGCCTGTAATTAGGAGAATAGAGAATCAGGTGCAAATCCTGAAGCGGTCCCGCCACTGTAACCAGGAACAAACCTGCAAAAACCACTGGACCGGTACACTGGTCTGGGAAGGTGCAGGGGAGGATGAACTGGAAGCCAGAAGACCTGCCTGTGATCATCAAGTTCCTAAAAAGGAACATTCTGAGGATGATGGAAAAGTCCCCAGCTCTTTATGGAGAGTTGGGGACTTTTTTACTGAGAATAATAAATAATAATTTAAGGAGGTTTTGTTATGCTGCTGGAGACTACAATTGAAAAGATCCGAGAACTGGATGCGGATGCCATGGAGAGGGCGCACCAGCACCAAAAGAATCTAATCAAACCATATGGAAGCTTAGGTATGTTGGAGGATGTAGCTGTTAAGATTGCGGGAATTACCGGGGAGGTAAAACCGTGCTTGGAGAAGAAAGCCGTAATTACCTGTGCCGGGGATCACGGTGTGGCAGCTCAAAAGGTTAGTGTCGCCGACCAGGAAGTGACCCAACAGATGGTGAGAGGGTTTTTAAATGGTGGTGCAGCTATTAATGTCATCACCAGGCATACAGGGGCCAAAGTAATCTGTGTAGATATGGGGATCGCTAAACCAGTAGATGATTCCCGTCTTGTGTCGCGGCGGGTTGGACCCGGTACCAAAAATATCGCCGAAGGTCCAGCCATGACCCGGGATCAGGCCCGGGCTGCTGTGGAAGCCGGGATCGAGGTAGCTACTGAGGAAATCAAGAAGGGTACACAGCTGCTGGCAACTGGAGATATGGGAATCGGCAACACCACACCCAGTACTGCAATTCTCGCTGCCTTCACTGGTTTTCCAGTAGATCTGATCACCGGGAAAGGGACGGGCATTGATACCGATGCGATGCGGCGCAAGGCCCGGATCGTGGAGCAGGCCCTGGATGTCAACAAACCTGATTCCCGGGATGGTCTCGATGTCTTAGCCAAGGTGGGCGGGTTTGAGATCGGGGGTATCGCCGGGGTAATCCTGGGGGCTGCTGCATCTCAAGTTCCTGTGGTGGTCGATGGCTTTATTTCCGGTGCTGGTGCAATGATCGCCCGGGCTCTAGCACCACGTTCTGTGGATTATATGATTGCCTCACACCTTTCAGAGGAACCTGGGCATAAGATCATGGCTACCTGGATCGGGATTCAGCCCATGTTGCACATGAATATGCGTTTAGGAGAGGGAACTGGAGCTGCACTCACTTTCACTCTCATTGATGCAGCTCTGAAGATAGTCAGAGAAATGGCCACCTATGATGAAGCGGGTGTCTCTGATACCGGCCTCCGTTAATGGGGTCAGGCTTGCTTTATTGTCTTATTGATATGACCGCCCGGTGAATTGCATATAGGGTGACCTCCATATAAGAAGAGTAGGGGATTCTGTCCCAACCAGGATCCCCTACTCTTCTCTTCAACATTTAACCCCTTTTCATAACCGCGTACCAAGTCTCCCAACAGCCCGATGTAGGGCAGCGCTAATTGAGGATAATACTCGTTTTCATTTGATTGCCTCCTGTTCCCGCCTGTGCTAAGATTTTGGTGACAAAGTCAGGCTCAAAATTTTAGAGCTGGGTCATACTAAGACAGCGGGGTTTGGAATCCCGTGGGACTTCATCAAGTTTAATTAACCTTGATGGGGTCCTTTTTGTATATTAGTTAAGAACCAGGAGGTGCCTGCCTTGAAAAAGGTAGAGGTAGCGAGACTGTCTGTTCTTTCCAACTCTGTTCTCGTGATTTTTAAGTTAGTTGTCGGGCTTACGATCAATTCTGTCAGTGTTATTTCAGAGGCGATCCACTCCGGACTGGACTTAATTGCTGCTTTGATTGCTCTTTTTGCTGTGAGCAGAAGTGGCAAACCCCCGGATGCTGAACACCAGTATGGGCATGGAAAGATTGAAAATATCTCTGGTGTGATCGAGGCTATTCTGATCTTTGTAGCAGCCATCTGGATTATCAGGGAGGCGGCGGCCAAGCTGATCGTAGGTGCCCGAGTGGATGCACCTATGTGGGGGCTGATTGTCATGGGCTTTTCCGCTGCTGCTAACTGGGTTGTTTCCTCCCTGTTGATGAAAACGGCTCATGAAACTGATTCAATAGCTTTGGAGGCCGATGCATTGCACTTGAGGACCGATGTATATACATCGGTAGGGGTAGCTGGGGGACTGCTGCTGCTCTGGATTACAGGTATTCACTTATTTGACCCCTTAATTGCTATTGGTGTTGCTCTGTTAATTATTAAGGCTGCCTATGATTTGACTGCCAAAGCCTTTTTCCCACTGCTTGATGCCAGCCTGCCTCCGGAAGAAGAGGCAAGCATCAAGGAGATTATCGAGATCTTTGGAACTCATTTCGTTAGTTTTCACAAGATGAGAACCCGAAAAGCGGGAGACCAGCGGTTTGTCGATTTGCACCTGGTGGTGCCACAGTATCAAAATATTGCCGCCACTCACGAGGTTTGTGATGATATTGAGCGAGAGATAACAGACAAATATCCCGGTGCACAGGTGCTCATCCATGTGGAACCCTGTCAGATCGAAGAGGACTGCAAGGAATGTAGAGGGCACGGGCAGTGCAAAATTCTCGGGAAAAGCAACAGCCAGCAGGGAATCAACCCTTCTAAAGCGAATAATCCAGGATAAATATGCAACTTATAACTTCGGAGGGGTGTTAGGATGCCGCTGTATATCCTGGGAATTTTTATTTTTGCTATTCTGATCGCCATTTTTGCGGTACAGAATGCTGGGCCAGTAGCTATTCAGTTTTTCTTGTGGGCTGTGCCGGAGATTCCACTGGTTCTGGTGATCTTCGGTACAGTTCTTTGTGGTCTCATTATTGGTTTTCTATTGGGACGTTATTCAGGAAGAAAAAAAGGTCCGGGAAGTCCACGCATTCCGGGATTGAATAGAAAGAAGCAGTCTACTTGACAGAGATACTCCCCTGCCCGTAGGATATTCTTAGAGGGGAGGTTGAAGATGAGCCTGTTACGACTACTTACAAAAATCGAGACTTATTACCCCAATTTTGACCGGGACCTCGTCGAGAGCGCTTATCTTTTTGCAGATAAAGCACATGCCGGACAGTTACGCAACTCTGGCGAGCCTTTTATCCAGCACCCTCTTGAAGTGGCCTGCATCCTTGCGGATCTTGAATTGGATATCACCACTATTGTTGCAGCCCTGCTGCATGATGTGGTAGAGGATACAGATGCCACTCTTGATGAAATCGAGGACCAGTTTGGTTCCAAGGTGTGTTTCCTGGTATCTGGGGTGACCAAACTAGGCAAGATCGAGTACAAATCCAAGGAAGATCGTCATGCGGAGAACCTGCGTCGGATGTTTCTGGCCATGGCCCGGGATATCCGCGTGATTTTGATTAAACTGGCCGATCGCTTGCACAACATGCGTACCCTTAGCCACCAACCACCAGAGAAACAGCGCGAAATAGCACAGGAAACTCTGGAAATTTTTGCTCCTGTGGCACACCGACTAGGTATTTACAAGGTTAAATGGGAGATCGAAGACCTGTCTTTTCGATATTTGGAACCAGAAGAATACTATGACCTGGTGGAGAGGATCGCAAAAAAGCGTAGGGAACGGGAAGACTATATTAATCTGGTACTTACCAAACTCAGGAAGAGGTTAGAGGAAACGGAGATCCCTGCGGAGATATCGGGGCGGCCCAAAAATTTCTACAGCATTTACCGTAAAAAGCTAGAGCAAGGAAAGGACCTTTCGGAAATCTATGACCTCACTGCGGTCAGAGTGATCGTGAATACGGTCAGGGAGTGTTATGCCACTCTGGGGATAGTCCATACGATGTGGAAGCCAATTCCTGGGCGTTTCAAGGATTACATTGCCATGCCCAAACAGAATATGTATCAGTCGCTGCATACCACCCTGATCGGGCCTCTAGGGGAGCCTTTTGAACTGCAGATCCGTACCTTTGAGATGCATCGGACTGCCGAATATGGTATCGCTGCTCACTGGAAGTACAAAGATGGTGGACGCCCCACAGATGAAGAGTTCGAGAAGAAACTTTCCTGGCTGCGACAAATCTTAGACTGGGATCACGAACTGAGGGATGCCAGGGAATTTATGGAATCGTTAAAGATCGACCTCTTTACAGATGTTGTTTTTGTCTTCAGTCCCAAAGGGGATGTTTTGGAGCTCCCTTCCGGTTCAGTGCCTGTTGATTTTGCTTATCGCATCCATACAGAAGTGGGTAATCGCTGTATCGGGGCCAAAACCAATGGGAGAATGGTACCTTTGGATTATCAGTTGAAAAACGGGGATATTGTGGAAATTATTACATCCAAGCAGAGCGGTAGCCCGAGTCGCGACTGGCTTTCCATTGTCAAAACATCCCAGGCAAGAAACAGAATCAGACAGTGGTTTAAGAAGGAGCAGAGGGTAGATAATATTATCCGGGGCAGGGACCTGCTGGAAAAGGAACTGCGCAGGCAGGGATATGATCCTGCAACCTTCTTTAAGGTGGATAGAAAAGTGGAACTCTGCCAACGGCTTGGTTTTCAAACAGAGGAAGACATGTATGCAGGGATTGGCAGTGGTAATCTCTCTCCGGTAACTGTGATCGGCAAGGTACGCACTAATCTGAAGAAAAAAGAGAAACCTGCACTCCCATTAGAAATATCGCAGCTGCTAAGAGTTCCCGAAAAAAAAGACCCGCTTGCTGCCGGGGTCAGGGTTAATGGGGTAAAAGATTTGGCAGTTCACCTATCCCACTGCTGTAACCCCTTGCCTGGTGATCAGATTATGGGTTATATTACACGGGGAAGAGGGGTTTCAGTCCATCGGTCGGACTGTCCCAATATTGCTCATCATTTATCCGGGGAAATTGAGCGCATTATTGATGTAAGTTGGGATCAAGATGCTCCGGCGACCTACCAGGTTGAAATCGAAGTAGAGGCCTTTGACCGCCCGCATTTGGCAACAGATATTATGACAACCATTACAGATACGAGAACAGTTATCAATGCGGTCAATGCCAGGGCAATGAAGAACAGGATGGCTCGGGTTAATCTGAAGCTGGAGATCAGGAATATTGAGCACCTCTATACAGTGATCCAGAAGGTCAGCCATGTCAATGATGTGCTGGAAGTGCATAGAGTAGTGCCCAGTTAAGGGGTGGTTTTGATGCGAGCTGTGGTCCAGAGGGTGAGCCGCGGCTGGGTGCAAGTAGAGGATCAGGAGACGCGCCCGATCAGTGCCGGGCTTGTTGTTTTAGTAGGGGTAGGAAAAGAAGATGATGATAGCGATGTTCGTTATCTTGCAGATAAGATTTTAAACTTGAGGATTTTCCCTGATATGGAGGGGAAGTTCAATTACTCCATTACTGATTTAGGTGGAGAACTCCTGGTCGTTTCACAGTTTACCCTGTACGGAGATTGCCGGAAGGGAAGGCGCCCCAGTTTTACAGATGCGGCGGCGCCGGAAGACGCCCTGACGTTATTTGATAAACTGCTGGACTGTTTAAAGGAAAGCGGGCTTCACCTGGTGACCGGTGAATTCCAGACGATGATGGAGGTCGGAATTGTCAATGAGGGGCCTGTAACAATTTTGCTGGACAGCAAGAAGGCATTTTAGAAAAGGAGGCGCTTACGGTGCTTGTCAAATGTCTGGCAGTAGGGGCTATCGCTGCTAACTGCTACCTGGTTTGGTGTGAGGAGACAAAAGAAGCCCTGGTAATCGACCCAGGGGGTGAAGGGAAGAGGATCCTGCAGGAGATATCAAAATTAGGTCTGCAGGTCAAATATATTATCAATACCCACGGCCACATGGATCATATTGCTGCTAATGCAGAAATAAAGGATGCGATTGGCGCCAAGTTGGCCATTCATGTTGAGGATGTGCCTCTGCTGACCGATCCTCAACTAAACCTTTCTCTTTATATGGGAAGGGAATACTTAAGCCCTGCCCCAGATCTTATGCTTGATGAAGGGGAAGAAATTGCAGTGGGTAAACAGGTTTTGAGTGTTTTGCATACACCCGGTCATACCAGGGGAAGTATCTCCTTAAAAGGCCCTAAAATGATTTTTTCCGGGGACACACTGTTTGCGGAGTCGGTGGGTAGGTCCGATTTCCCTGGAGGTTCATCCCAGGAGCTTATGGAATCTATTAAAAACAAAATCATCCCATGTGGTGATGACTACCTGGTCTATCCAGGACATGGCCCCAGTACTACTGTCGGCCATGAACGCAAGCATAATCCTTTTCTATAATACCGGAATAGTTTTTAAAAAGTTTAAAGGAGTTTAAAGGAGTTGGTAACAGTGAACAAGGCGCCCCGGGGAACAAGAGATTTATTGCCAGGGGAAATTGAGAAATGGCACTATATGGAGAAGACTGCCAGAGAAGTCAGTGAAATCTATGGTTACCAGGAGATTAGAACGCCCATTTTTGAGCACACAGAGCTTTTCCTCCGGGGGATTGGAGATACTACCGATGTTGTGCAGAAGGAGATGTATACCTTCAAAGACCGCGGGGGGAGAAGCGTTACCCTGCGACCGGAGGGGACGGCAGGGGTTGTCAGAGCCTATCTGGAAAATCACCTGAACAACCAGCCCCAACCTGTGAAGCTTTATTATTTAGGACCAATGTTCCGGTATGACCGCCCTCAGGCGGGACGCATGCGCCAGTTCCACCAGTTGGGTATCGAGGCTTTTGGAAGCAGTGACCCGGTACTGGATACTGAAGTTATCTGTTATACCTATGATTTCTTTACAAAGTTGGGGCTGAAAGATCTACAAGTCGAAGTGAACAGTGTGGGCTGCCCGGAATGCAGGTCTTTCTATGGCAAAGCCTTGAAAGAGTTTATGGATCAACACAGGGACTCGCTCTGCGAAAACTGCCGGGATCGGTTGGACCGCAATCCTCTGCGTGTATTGGACTGCAAAGAACAGGGCTGCCAGGAATTACTGAAAGGTGCACCAGGTATTCATGCTTACCTGTGTGCCGGGTGCCGTGAACATTTCCAGCAGCTGCAGAGCTATTTGCAACTGACTGGGGTTCCGTTTGAGATTAACGAGCAGCTGGTACGCGGTTTGGATTACTATACTCAGACGGTCTTTGAAGTATCACCAAAAGGGACCGGGGAGGGTTCTCTTGCTGGAGGTGGTCGTTACAGCAACCTGGTGGAGACCTGCGGGGGACCGTCGATACCTGGGATTGGAGTAGCCATTGGATTAGAGCGGGTTCTCCTGGCTTTGGAGCATCAGGGGGTAGGTCTTCCTCTAGAGAGGCGAGAGGGTATTTTTATCGCCACTGCCGGTGATGATGATTCTGGTCAACTGGATAGGGAGGCTGTGCGCCTTCTTTTGGAACTCAGGAGGTCCGATTATCCGGCGGAAAAGGACTTGGTAGGGAGGAGCCTCAAGGCCCAGATGAAGCAGGCAAGCAGGATCGGTGCACGTTATGTTGTTATCCTGGGATTAGATGAAATAAAAGAGGGTACAGTGACCCTCCGGGATATGGCAAAAGGGGAACAGATAAGTTTGTTACGGGGAAAACTTTTTGAATACCTTAAGGTTATGTAAACAGGGAGGCAGGAATGTGGAAGACATCGGAGAACTTAAGCGAACTCACCGTTGTGGTGAACTTTCTTTAGAACATACCGGGCAAGATGTTGTTTTAATGGGCTGGGTCCAGAAACGGCGCGACCACGGGGGAGTAATCTTCCTGGACTTACGTGACCGGAGCGGTCTTGTCCAGGTTGTTTTAAGCCCGGATAATAATAACGCTGCCTTTGAAAGGGCAAACCAAGTACGAGCCGAATATGTACTTGCTACTCGTGGCCAGGTGCGGCGCCGCCCGGCGGGGACAGAGAATCCCAACATGGCTACAGGTGAGATCGAAGTAACAACCTCTAATATTAAGATTCTCAATGCGGCTAAAGCATTACCCTTTCAACCCGGAGATGCTGCTAGTGTTGATGAGGCAATACGCCTGCGCTACCGTTATCTCGATCTACGACGACCTAAGAACTGGCGTACCTTTGCCTTGCGTCATAAGGCATCTGTAGTGATCCGTAATTTTCTATCAGAAAAGGGTTTTCTGGATGTGGAAACCCCGATGCTGACCCGTAGTACTCCGGAAGGGGCAAGAGACTATCTTGTTCCCAGTCGTGTTCATCCAGGCAGCTTTTTTGCATTACCGCAGTCACCGCAGCTTTTCAAGCAGATTTTGATGATTGCCGGTTTTGAGCGGTACTTCCAGTTTGCCAGGTGTTTTCGGGATGAGGACCTGAGGGCTGACCGCCAACCGGAGTTTACCCAAGTTGATGTTGAGATGTCCTTCGTGGATGAGCGGGACATCCAGGACCTCACTGAAGAGATGCTTGCCTGCCTTTACCGGGAACTGCTGGGTATAGAATTGTCCAGGCCTTTCCCACGCCTCACATACCAGGAGGCGATGGCTAGGTACGGGAGTGACAAGCCGGACCTGCGCTTTGGGCTGGAGATGGTGGATGTCTCCTCTTTGTTGGCAGATAGTGAATGCCGGGTTTTTTCCAGTGCTGTCAAGAGTGGCGGGGTGGTCAAGGGAATCCGGGTGCCAGAGGGAGCCGTGTTCAGTCGTAAGATTCTTGATGAACTAACAAAGAAGGTAGTGGAATGGGGAGCCCGGGGACTTGCCTGGTTTATACTAGAGGAGAAGGGCCCCAGGTCGCCTCTTTTAAAGATGATGAAGCCTGAAGAAGTAGAGTCACTGATCGCCATGATGGGTGGACAGGCAGGGGATCTTCTGCTGTTTGTTGCGGATCAGCAGCGGGTAGCTGAAGAGGTTCTCGGGCAGCTGCGTTTGGAGCTTGCCAAACGGCTTGATCTGGTCGATAACAGCAAGTTCTCTTTTGCCTGGATCACTGATTTTCCACTTTTGGAATATAATGAAGATGAGCAGCGATGGGAAGCGGTGCACCACCCCTTTACCTCTCCCCAGGTCGAAGACCTGCCCTTTCTGGAAACGAACCCAGGCAGGGTAAGGGCGAGGGCGTATGACATTGTGCTTAACGGAACAGAACTCGGTGGGGGTAGTATCAGGATCCACAACCGAGAGATGCAGGAACGCCTTTTCAAGGTAATCGGGCTCAAACCGGAGGATGCGCAAGAGAAATTCGGGTTTTTGCTGGAAGCGCTTGACTACGGAGCACCTCCTCATGGGGGGATTGCCTTTGGTTTTGACAGGCTATTGATGCTGATGCTGAACCTGGAAACGATTCGGGATGTAATTGCTTTTCCGAAGACCCAGAGTGCTACATGTATGCTGACAAGTGCACCAGCTCCCGTTTTATCGAAACAATTACGTGATCTGCATATCCAGAATGTGCCAGATAAAACCAAGCATGAGCAGGGTAAATAACAGGAAATGGCATATTGAAAAAAGGTGTTTCGTGTGATATGATTTAACTGCACTAAGACAAGTGAAAGCCCTACAATGTTTGTGGGAACCTTGGTAGTTTTGAGCCAACATCAAAACTATTGGAGCCTGGGCTCTGGCTGTGGCCTGTAGACCCCTTTTAGGGGGAACAAAAAGCAGTCAGGAGGGCACCGCCTTGCTGAGCCAGGTTCAGACGCCGGGTCCCACGGCATTTGTGGGGTTTTCTGTTTCTGTTTGTATTGACAGAATTTTATAGATCCTTTACAATCTCCTGTAACAATTCGGGTTGAGGAGGAATTTCTTTGTCCAGTTATTGGAGTGAAAAATATGAGTGTATGCAGCGTTCACAGCTGCAGAACCTGCAGGAGGAACGACTTCGTGCAACAGTAAACAGGGTTTATCAGGAAGTTCCCTTCTACCGCCATGCTTTTCAAGAAATTGGTCTTACGCCAAGTGATATAAAAACCCTTGATGATATTGTCAAGCTTCCCTTTACTACAAAAAACGACCTTCGTGATAATTATCCTTACGGGCTTTTCGCTGTTCCTTTAAGTGAAGTAATTAGAATCCATGCTTCTTCGGGAACCACTGGGAAGCCTACTGTTGTTGGCTATACACGGAAGGATTTGGGTGTGTGGGCTGAGGTAATGGCTCGGGCTTTGACGTGCTGTGGTGCCACAAAAACTTCTAAGATCCAGAATGCTTACGGGTATGGCCTGTTTACAGGGGGGCTTGGGGTACACTATGGGGCTGAACTGCTCGGTGCTTCGGTGATCCCGGTTTCTGGGGGACACACCAAGCGCCAGATCATGATTATGAAGGACTTCGGCAGTACTATTCTCACCTGTACACCTTCTTATGCCCTACATCTAGCTGAGGTAATGGAAGAGATGGGCGTATCGAAAGATGACCTCGGTCTTACCGGAGGGCTTTTCGGGGCAGAACCCTGTTCAGAAAACCTGCGCTCCCAGATTGAAGCGCGTTTAGGTATTAAGGCCCTGGATATCTACGGGATCAGTGAAGTAATCGGGCCTGGGGTCGCTGTGGAATGTGACGCCAAAGATGGCCTGCATATCTGGGAGGATCACTTCCTGGCAGAGATCGTGGACCCAGAGACCGGTGAACAACTGCCGCCAGGAAGCTACGGGGAACTGGTGATTACTACTCTTACTAAAGAGGCCCTACCTATGATTCGATACCGGACGAGAGACATCACACGGATTATCCCCGACAGAGCGTGTTCTTGTGGTCGTACCCACATTAAGATCGACCGCTGCCAGGGGCGCACTGATGACATGCTGGTCGTTCGTGGTGTCAATGTTTTTCCATCGCAAATTGAAGAGGTGCTTTTTCGGGTCAGCCATACAAAACCCTTCTATGTGATTATCGTTGACCGCAAAGGGCAGCTTGATAAAATAGAGGTGTGGGTAGAGGTATCTGATGATGTCTTTTCTGATGAAATCAGGAAACTGGAAAGTCTAGAATATGAGATTCAGCAGGAGATTGAGGCTGTCCTGAACATTAATGTCAAGGTAAAACTGGTTGAGCCGAAGACCATTGAGCGCCATGAGGGTAAAGCAATGCGTGTCATTGACCGCCGCAATTTATAAGGGGGGAAATACCTGTGCCTGTCAAGCAGATTACAGTTTTTTTAGAGAATAAATGTGGGAGGCTGTCCAGTGTAACCAAGGCCATTGGAGATGAGGGGATCAATATTCGGGCCTTTTCTGTGGCAGATACAACGGATTTTGGTATCCTGCGTCTGATTGTAAATGACCCTGACCACGCCTACGAGGTACTGCGCAGGGAGCAATTTACAATCAGACGCAGGATACCAAAATCCGTTGTATCTGCC
>CALGIY010000305.1 GCA_937914965.1 uncultured Thermoanaerobacteraceae bacterium
TAGAACCGGAATCAAACCAGACATCCATTGTATCCTTTTCCTTGTAAAAAGTATCTCCGCCGCAGGATGAACACTTAAAACCTGGAGGCAGGAGTTCTGCTGCAGAGCGTTCATACCAGACACTAGAACCATGCTCAGCAAAGAGTTTCTGGAGCCGGGCGATCGTCTCATCATTGATCACTGTAGCGCCACAAGACTCACAGTAAAAGATGGGGATCGGCACCCCCCAGACGCGCTGGCGTGAAATACACCAGTCCCCCCGCTCAGCGATCATGTTGTGGATGCGATCCTTGCCCCAGGAGGGGATCCATTTGACTTCTTCGATAGCCTCTAAGGCATCCTTCCGGAAACCATCAATGGAGGCAAACCACTGTTCGGTAGCCCTAAACATCAATGGATCCTTGCACCGCCAGCAGTGGGGATACTGGTGTGAAAACTTCTCTTTGTGGTAAAGCAGTCCGTCTTTTTCCAATTCTTCAATAACATTGTCATTACTCTCCCAGATCAGCATTCCTTCAAAAATACCTGCTTCAGGGAGAAACCTTCCCTTCCCATCCACCAGGGAGAGAACCGGTATTTGATACTTCTGGCAGACATCAAAGTCTTCGGTGCCGTAGGCTGGTGCTGTATGAACAGCACCAGTACCCTGTTCTAAAGTCACATGTTCCCCCAGAATCAACAGAGATTCCCTGTCATAGAAGGGATGTTGACAGCGAATTCCCTCTAGGTCACGACCTTGCCAAGACCCCAGAATACGGGGATTCTCTTCTCCTTTGATGCTCGCCACCTGGGGGAGAAGTTCTTCAGCTATGATCATCTTTTTCCCATCGATCAGAGCAAGGACATAACGAAAGTCAGGATGCAGCGAGATGGCCATGTTCCCCGGTATAGTCCAGGGTGTTGTGGTCCAGATGAGGACATAGGTCTGGTCGTCAACATCAAAAATTCCTTTGCTGTCCTTGACTGGGAAGAGCACATAGATGGAATTCGATTCATCATCATGGTACTCCACCTCGGCCTCCGCTAAAGCGGTTTCACAGTCGATACACCAGTAAACAGGCTTCAGCCCCTTGTAGATATATCCGCGCTTGGCCATTTCACCGAAGATACCGATCTGCACAGCCTCATACTCCGGACTGAGGGTGAGATATGGGTTATCCCAGTCCCCCATTGCACCCAACTGCTGAAACTCTTTTTTCTGGATATCCACATATTTCAGGGCATATTCCTTGCAGAGACGGCGGAACTCTACAAGATCCATCTTATGGCGGTCGACTTTCAATGTCTTGATTACCTGCTGTTCAATAGGAAGCCCGTGGGTATCCCAACCAGGTACATATGGTGCGTCATACCCTGCCATAGTCCGGTATTTCACAATAATATCTTTTAAGACCTTGTTTAGAACATGACCCAAATGAATGTCTCCGTTAGCATAGGGTGGACCATCATGCAGAATATACTTTGGTTTTCCCTTGGATTGCTCACAGATCTGTTTGTAAAGTCCTATCTCCTCCCAAAAACTCAAAAAATCAGGTTCTCTTTTCGGGAGATTAGCACGCATAGGAAAATCAGTATGTGGAAGATTTAAAGTTGCCTTATACTCCAACATCGATCACCTCATCACTAACAAATTAATAAATAAGGAACCTCTCACCTGTAGGGGCGAGAGGTTCCCGCGGTACCACCCTTTTCCCTTCTTACCAGAAGGCTCTGTGCTCAAGGAGTAACGATCCTTAAACGGCCTGGCTTACTAGCATAATGGTTTTCGGCAGGCACTCCCGGGTGATTTTCAGCTGTCCAGGTTACCGGGCTCCCACCTTCTCCGGTTCGCTATTAACCAAAAAACAGCATACTTTTCCCGGTCATCGCTTTGACAGTTTTGGTTACTTTGAAATATTGTAGTAATTATACGGAATTTCAAGCACTAATGTCAAGCAAGTGGGACAATCATCAATCACCTTTCTTCTCTTTCATAAGGCAATCCTAGTGCAGCAGGTGCACCTGCATTTCTCCCAGATGTTACCAGCACCAATACAAAGATGGTAAAAAGATAAGGCAACATCTTTAAAAAGAAGGGCGAAATCGTAATCCCCACAGCCTGCAAGCGAAAACCTAAGGCCTCTATCCCACCGAAGAGGTAGGCGCCAACTATGGCTTTTAGTGGGTTCCACATAGCAAAGATCACTAGTGCCACAGCTATCCAGCCTCTACCAGCTGTCATGTTCTGGACCCAAGATGGAGAATAGGCAAGAGATAGATAAGCGCCACCTGCCCCCGAGAGAACTCCTCCTACAAAAACAGCCAGGTACCGGAGCAGTGCAACATTCAAACCCGCAGCATCTGCTGCACCTGGATGTTCCCCTACAGCCCGCAGATTAAGTCCAGCATTAGTACGAAACAAGAAATACCAGCAGAGAGGCACCAGGAGATAGCTAAGATAGACCAGGGCATCCTGTTGGAAAAAAACTGTCCCAATAAAAGGAATCTTGCCGAGCCCCAGTAGATTAAAAGCCCGAAATGGAGACTCCAGCGGAATCCCGATCATCTTCTGACCTAGGTAACCGCTGAAACCCGTACCAAACATGGTCAGAGCAAGCCCACTGACCACCTGATTTGCACGCAGGGTAACAGTTAAAATAGCATGGATCAATGCTACCAGACCGCCGAAAAACATACCCGCACAAAAACCCAACCAATGATTGCCGGTCTGCACAGTAACCATAAAACCTGTTACAGCCCCAACCAGCATCATACCTTCTACTCCAAGGTTTAAAATCCCGGCTCTCTCAGTGATCAGTTCCCCTAAAGATGCGTAAAGTATTGGTGTCCCGGCTGTTATAGCAGCCGCCAAAACAGCTGTAATCAGCGAAATGCTCATGCTTTCAACCCACCCTTCCTATAAAAGCGAAAACGATAGTGGGTGAGGATTTCTCCGGCCAGAACAAAGAAGAGAATAACACCCTGCAGCATGGTTACTGTTGCAGAGGGAAGCCCTGTCGCCTGCAAAGAATACCCTCCGGCCAAGAACCCTCCGAAAAGAAAAGCAACAGCAACAATGGCCCATGGGTTAAGCTTAGCCAACCAGGCCACAATAATAGCAGTATAACCATAACCTGGTGAAATGGTGTGCTGGAGACGGCGGAAGATCCCAGATACCTCACAATAACCGGCAAGCCCGCACAGTCCGCCGCTGATCATCATCACCAGGAGAATATTCCGGACAACACTGATTCCAGCGTAATTGGCCGCCTGCTTGCTTTCACCAGCAACCCGAATCTCATATCCCCAAACCGTGTGCTTCATTAAGAAGTAAACAATCACTACCGCGGCCAGAGCGATCAAAATGCCGGCATGAATCCTGGTGTTCCCTAGGTGTGGCAGTACTGCGGCCTTGGAAAACTCCTCAGTAATGGGAAAATTGAAGCTCTGCGGTCCACGCCAGGGACCGTAAACCAAATAACCAACCCAGAAAATGGCCACATAGTTGAGCATTAATGTTGTCAGGGTTTCATTTACCCCTCTCAAGGCCCTGGGGATCGCTGGCAGCAAACCCCAGAAAGCGCCTGCTAAGAAGCCTGCCATGAACATGGCTGGCTGCAGTATGTAAGTTGGTGCATCAGGGTAAGACAAGGCCACCCAACTTGCAGCAAAAGCCCCCATGTACAACTGTCCCTCACCACCGATGTTCCAAAGGCCCATGCGAAAGGCAACAGACACGCCCAGCCCGGTAAGGATCAGAGGTATTGCTGTCACAAGGGTTTCAGAAAGCCCGAACTTTGTCCCGAAAGCACCTTTAAAAAGTACTCCATAGACCTCCAGGGGATCATAACCAGCAAAAAATAGAAAAATTCCTTCCAGCAGGAAGGCCAGGAAAACCGACAAAAAAGGCACACTTAAAGAACCCCAAAGTGTGGTATGTAGTTGTTTTTCTATCTTAATACCAAACCGGTCACAGATCATGGCTCGGCGACATCCCTTCTTCCTCCAACCATCATAAATCCTAATTCTTCAATATCCGCATCCTCTGCTGGAACCACTCCCGCTATTTTGCCACTATAAATAACTGCAATGCGATCTGAAAGGGTAATGAGTTCATCGAGGTCCTCTGAAATAAGCAAGACCGCTGTTCCTTCATTACACAGGTCCAAAAGCAGCCGATAGACAGCTTCTGTTGCACCTATATCCAACCCCCGGGCCGGGATTCCCCTTGTTATTGCCAGCGGTATGAAAAAAGGAAAACTGGCGGAAATCCTTCATGGTGAACAGGCAGGAACCCTTTTTGTACCCCGTGAGGACCGGATGCAGGCACGCAAGCTCTGGATCGCCTTTGGTTCACCGGTACAGGGAAAAGTGATTATTGATCAGGGAGCAGTCGCTGCTCTATTGAAGAAGGGTAAGAGCCTTTTGCCGAGTGGTATCGCAGGGATAGAGGGCTACTTCGAAGCAGGGAATGTGATCAGTGTTGTTGATGCTTCGAGGCAAGAGATTGCCCGGGGTATCAGTAATTACCCATCTAATGCTCTGCAGTTGATCAAAGGGCACAACAGCAGGGAAATTAAAAAGATTTTAGGGTATCATGACTATGATGAGGTTGTACACCGTGATAATCTTACTATTGTTTAAAAACGGTGTGCAGTAGAGGGGGTTGAGAATATTATGGAAACCCAAATGAGGGAGATCGGAGAGGCGGCCAAAAGAGCATCTTACTCGCTGGCGTCACTCTCTACCGGGGTCAAGAACCAGGCTCTGCAGGTGATGGCCAAGGCTCTTGAAGATCGGGTCGATATGATCCTAGATGCCAATAAACAAGATATGGAAGCCGGAAGGGCCAAGGGTTTAAGCGGTGCCCTTTTGGATCGCCTGATGCTGACTCGGGACCGGATCAAAGAGATGGCAGAAGGCTTACGTGAACTCACTGGCCTTGCTGATCCGGTTGGCGAGGTAATCAAGATGTGGAGCCGGCCCAACAAGCTCAAGGTAGGTAAGATGAGAGTTCCCCTGGGTGTGATCGGAATTATCTATGAGGCGCGCCCTAATGTTACAGTGGATGCCACTGGCCTCTGCCTCAAAGCGGGAAACGCTGTGATCCTGCGGGGTGGTTCTGAGGCACTGCATTCCAACCTTGCCCTGGCCAATGTGATCAGTACCGCGGCAGTGAGTGCTGGGATCCCGGAGGGGGCCATCCAACTGATACCGACTATTGATCGAGAAGCAGCCAATATCATGATGAAGATGAATGAATATATCGATGTCCTGATTCCCCGGGGTGGGAGTGGCTTGATTAATGCTGTGACTGCAAATGCTACAGTCCCGGTGCTGAAAACCGGAGTGGGCAACTGCCACATCTATGTTGAAGAAGATGCAGACCTAGATATGGCCCAACGGATCGTCATCAACGCTAAAACCCAGCGACCGGGGGTCTGTAATGCCCTGGAAACCTTATTGGTTCATGAAAAATCCGCAGTGGAGTTTTTGCCCTCTGTGGCCGAGGCTCTTCGGGACAAGGGTGTTGAACTGAGGGGCTGTCCCAGAACCTGTGAAATTGTCTCCGACTGCTTGCCGGCAGCTGTTGAAGATTGGGGAACAGAGTACCTGGACCTGATTCTGGCGGTAAAGGTGGTTAAGGACCTAGAGGACGCAGTTAACCATATTCATACATATGGTACGAAACACTCGGAGGCAATCATTACCAACAGCTACCAGAAGGCATCTTTCTTTGTACAAAGAGTGGATGCTGCTGCTGTTTTTGTAAATGCCTCTACCCGTTTCACAGACGGGCACCAGTTTGGCTTTGGAGCAGAAATTGGGATCAGCACCCAAAAGCTGCATGCCCGTGGACCCATGGGTCTAGAAGAACTTACCACTACCAAATTCATTATTTTCGGGGACGGACAAGTCAGGTCATAGATTATTAAAATATCTAAAATAAGGGGCAGGAACGCACTCATGAAGGAGCAGCGGATCGGGATACTGGGGGGTACTTTTGACCCTATCCACTATGGGCACCTGGTGGCAGCTGAGGCAGCCAGGGAGAAATTCTCTTTAGAACGAGTTATTTTTGTGCCAACAGGTATTCCACCTCATAAAGAAACGGGTACAGTGACTGACTTTTGGCACAGGTACCTGATGGTTGTACTGGCTGTCCTGGGAAACCCTTATTTTGAGGTCAGCCGCCTTGAGTACGAACGCAGGGGTGTAACCTATACCATCGATACAATGCGCCAGCTGCGTCAGTTGTACGGCACAGAGGCTGAACTGTTTTTTATTACCGGTGTTGATACTATCTTAGGTGTCTTCAGTTGGCTGCAGGCAGAAGAACTTTTTTCACTGTGCAAATTCATTGTTGCTCTACGCCCGGGATATGACATGCAGGTTGTCAAAGAGGTTCTAGGGAAGCACTATGAAACAGTTGTTGAACCTTTAGAGATGCCCCAGATAGGGATCTCTTCCTCGGGTATTCGCAGGCGTGTCTTGGAGGGAAAGTCCATCAAATACCTTGTCCCCGAGGCGGTAGAACAATATATCACCCAGCAGGAGATTTACTACCCAAGGAAAGCAGCAGGTGGGTCACTCCAGTGTGGAGAAGGGATCAGGGATTAAGGTGGTTTTAGATGATTATGAAGCAGCAATGAGGGAAAGATTAACAGACGAAAGGTACATGCATGTTTGTGCTGTGCGCTCCTGCGCATCTGAAC
>CALGIY010000306.1 GCA_937914965.1 uncultured Thermoanaerobacteraceae bacterium
ACTGCATTAACAGCAGCTCCTTTCCGGAGGTGTTGATGGGGGTTGGTGACTGTCACCAACCCGTTACCGGGCCTGTGTCCACACTGCCTTCCTTCTCAATCTACACCTACACCTGCAGATCTCGTTTTCCTACAGTTTGTAACCCAATCAGGAGCAGTACGAACGTTACTGCCAATAATATAACTGCATGCCCTGGGTCGAGTCCGTTGCGCAGGGGGTCTGCGCTGTTGTAGAAGTAGAAGAGCGAGAGTTTGCGGAAGGGCTTAAGGGATTCTACCATAGGCGCCATGGTGTTGAGGAAATAGGCGATTACTGCCAGAGCGCTTGCTACGCTGGAGCTGAGCCCGCGTTTGCCGGTGGCACAACCCAAGGTCAGCGCGAGTGTCCCAAAGGCCAGTGCCAGCAGGAAGGTGCTGAAAATCGCTGCCCCTAACCGGGCAGTGTTGATTTCTATATCAGCGATAACTGTTCCAGCAACTGCAGACAGCCAGAGGATCAACGCCAGGAAAAGGGTAGTCACTACCATTGCCATAAATTTTTCCAGGACAAAGCGCCTCCGGGTGATAGGGGTGGAGAGCACCAGATCCAGTGTGCCCTGCTCCTCTTCGCCAGCCACAGCGGCACTTCCCTGCAGTATAGTGAAAACCATGAACAACAGGGGCATCATGAATGAAAACAGTTCGGTGTTGATGAACCCTTCAGGTGTTGTAATACTTAGTTCACCAAACATAGCCTTAAAGGCCGGAGGCAGTTCTCTCATCATTTGATCCAGTTCTGGGGCAGTGGCGATAGAGGGGTAAAACCACATGGTGTAAAGCGCCAACGCACTGATACCCACTGCCCACCAGAAAAGGGAGCGGCGCTGGTCCCGAAGCACCTTCTTGACAACGCTAACTGACATGTTCTTCACTCCCTTCGCCATAAAATGCCATAAAAATCTCCTCCAGATGCGGCTCGTGGCTGATAAAATTGGTCACATTAAACTGCGCTAAGGTCTTAATCAGGGGATCCAGGGAGCCGATTACTTCGCAGCGCAGGGTATTGTTCTGCCACTTGAGCTCTCGTATCCCGGGAAGCGATTGAAAGGCACCTTTTTCTACCGGGCCCTCAAAGTGGATCTCCAGCTTGCGTAGGGCCCTTTCCTTCAGGTTGGCGATCTCTTCAACTGTAATCAGCTTTCCTTCCCGGATGATGCCGGCCCGGTCGCAGACCCTTTCTACCTCCGGTAGATTATGGGAAGAAAGGAATACTGTCTGCCCAGCGGCACACGCCTCTGCGATCAGGTGGTAGAATTCATGCTGCACCAGGGGGTCAAGGCCCGATGTGGGTTCATCCAGGACCAGCAGTTCAGGTTGGTGCATGAGCGCCTGGATTAATCCGATTTTCTGTTTGTTTCCTCGAGAGAAGGAACGGATCTGCTGGGCGAGATTGCAGTCCAACCTTTCCGCAAGTTCCTCTACATACTCCCAGCTGACATCTCCCCGGAGAGAAGCCATAAATTTTAGCATATTTTCTCCGGTCATATTTTCATAAAGGACTAGTTCTCCAGGCAAGTATCCGGTACGGCGCCTGATTTCCACGCTGTCTTTAACCGTGTCCAGTCCGAAAACCGAGGCACCTCCAGCTGTTGGACGGAGTAGTCCCAGCAGCAGGCGGATGGTTGTTGTCTTCCCTGCTCCGTTGGGACCAAGGAAGCCAAAAACTTCTCCCCGGCGAACTGATAGGTTTAGCTCCACAACACCACGCTGCTTTTTGTAGTACTTTGTCAGATTATCCGTAAGAATAGCGCAGTTGTTCATTAAACCACCTCCAAGTTATAACCCCGAAAAGTCTGCTTCCGGGCACTTCTGCGTTAGTTCATAAATAAAAGAGAAAGAATCAAGAGGAGAAACCGATATTACGCCGTAGTCGTATTTGATTTGCAGGAGGTCAAGAGAAAGTGCAGCACTGAACCATTTATATTTGGAGCGCTTGACCTTGCGAATTTTGCTGAAGGGTATCTTTTTTTCATATGGGTCGCATTTGACCTTCAGGGAGTTCTCTGTAATATTATAACCGGTTCCGAACCAGATCCAGGCGAGGCATGCCAGTCCAGGTATGAGAAGCACATGTGAAGGCCAGTCCTTGATAACAGCCCATGTGAAAAACAACATGCAGCCCCAGGACACAATTCCCACCCAGAGATCTTTCTTTGGTGGGTAATACATCTGAGGATCCCCCCTCTCCAGAATCGGTGCCAGGGTGTCGGTTTAACCAACACGACTACTTCGGTGGACAGCAGAAGCATCCCGGTGACCATCATCTTTTGTTTATCTTTATTATACCTGCAGGCGACACCTGCAACAAGCAAAAGATGTCAAAAATACGGGGACATAACGGGGGCGGCGTAATGGGGGCACAGGCTTGTCTTGCTGCTTTCTTGGCTGGTGATGAAGCTGGGCTGCCTAGGGAAGTGAGAACCACTTATAGTCGTGAACCTACTATATTGTCAAAGGATAGGGCTGGTCTGAAGTTTACAATGCCGGAGGGTTAAGAAGCAGCGCTAACGACTGATTTTGTTGGACAGCAGAACCGGTACCGTGTCCAGTTGCGATAAAAAAGGGCTGGCCCATTTGTCTGGGCAGCCCTTTAATGCACTAAGGGATGATAGGGATGGTTGATCGGGATGATTTTACTGCTGTTCTTGTTCTTGCTCCTGCTCCTGCTCTTGCTGCTCGAACATCGCATTTATTGTATCGTTTAGCTCATCAAGAGTCTCTAATGTCTGATCCAGGGCAGTAATTCTTTCTTCCTGAGCGACAATGATTGCATCCAGGTCTTCACAAAGTGCGGTTTTATCCCCGGCTCTTTTATTGCGATTCATTTGAGCCATCTGCCGTTTGTACTGGCACCTCTCGCTCTTCAGCTTAGTGTTGTTTTCTTTGAGCAGTGCAGCTGCTTCTTGGATCTTTGCGGCCTGTTCCTCATTGATCTGGGCAGTTTCTTGCTCCTGGTTCTGCTGCTGATTGATACACTTCTTCATTTCCATGCATTTTCTCTTAATCTGTCTCTTCAACTCGTTGCACTTAGCTTCATTCTTTTTAATGGTTCTGGTGCGTTCCCGTATTTGTGCTTTTAGTTCTTTTGCAGATTCACCGGGTCCAAACCCCTGCTGCTTGTTGGCCTGGTTTTGTTTCTCGGAGTTTCCCTTGTCCTGTGAAATATTGACCTTGACAGGGGCTTTGCCGTTCTTGTTCTTCGCTGCCTTGGAATTACCCGGACCAGCGTAAGCGACACTGGTGCACAAAAGCGCGGTAATGGCAACCAAAACTACAATCCATCTGGCTTTCTTCATTTACTTTCCCTCCTCATTAGGTAACTGCTTTGTATCAAGCGATTCAAGTTCGTCGAGTGCCTTGATTAGGCTGTCGAGCTGTCGGTCTACTTCCCGCATCATTTCGTCTGACTCCTTTTCAGAAGTCTTGTTTTTAGTTTTAATGACGATTTCAGAGTCCTTATCGGATGTTTTGTCCGATGGTTCACTGGTGTCTGATGCCTTGCCGATGGTGTCCCCTGTTTCTACTTGTTTGGGTGTTTTTGGCGGTGCTTGTCTATCTTTTGCATAGATATAGGTAGTGCCTGCAACCATCAGCCCTATGAGAACTAAAATTAGGATCTTCTTCTTCAATAGATATCACCCCGGGGTTAAGAAAAGGTTTTTGCCCGCACCTCTTATCCCCCTTTCAGGGATCATCATAGATGCGGAATGTAAAAAGCATATAACATGAATGTAAAAACTTTGTAAACAAAAGGTTGACACGGTGATTACTGCCTGGCGGCCTTCCTTCCCGAACAGCGGGGGACGGGTTAATAACACCAAAATAGTTGCTGGTTGTTGGAAAGATGAATTATCGTGGAGCGTGGAGCAGTTATGTTGTTTGCGTTGGTCTGAACGGGGGTTATATATGGATATGTGTCAAAAGTGTGTCAAAAGGACCGTCCCCTTGACAACCCCCCGTTATCGGCAAAGGGGAATCTCAATGGTGATCTTGGTTCCCACACCTGGTTTGCTCCAGGCGGTGGCTGTTCCTTTATGGAGTTCTACCAGTTCTTTGACGATGGCCAGCCCTAGCCCAGTACCCCCGGTGGATGTATCCCTCGACCTATCCACCCGGTGAAACTTTTCAAAAATATACTCCAGCTCTTCCTCCGGAATGCCAGTACCATTGTCCTCCACGGTGATTACTGCCTGGCTGCCTACCTTCCTGGCCCCAATGTGAATCTTCCCATGGGGGCCTGTGTATTTGGCGGCATTGCTTACAAGGTTGATCAGAACTTGCCGCATCCGGTCGCGGTCTCCTTTAATCACCAGGTCTTCCTCTACTGCTGCTGTGACCTTTTTCCCAATGGCTAGGAGATGAAACTCCGCTGCTACCTCTTGAGCCAGATCACTTACATCTAATAAAACTTTGTTCAGCTTGATATTTCCTGTTCTGATTCGGGCGAGGTCCAAGAGATCCTGGACGAGTCGAGTGAGCCGGTCCACTTCTTTTATGACAATATTCAAGTATTTTCCCTCTTCTTCGGGGGGGATGACCCCCTCGAGAATCGCTTGGATAAAGCCGCGGATCGAGGCCAACGGGGTGCGCAGTTCGTGGGAGACATTGGCCAGAAGTTCATGGCGCATCTGCTCCACCTGCTGAATCCTTCCTTTCATATAATTAAAGGAAGCTGACAGCTGGTCCACCTCATCACTGCCAGAGACAGGGATCTCCCGGCTGAAATCGCCTTCAGCAAGGGCTGCTGCCGCCTCCTTTGCAGCGAAGATCGGGTGTGAAATGCGGCGGGATGTCCAGTAGATCACCAAACATCCTACCAGAAGGGCAATCAGCGCTGTGCCCCAGATAATCCAGTAGGCCTGGCTTAGTACGGTATTAATCCTAGCCACCGGTGAAAATAGAAGCACCATCCCGTTAACGCTATCCCCGGTGGTTACGGGCATCCCTACAAAGACTACATAAGTATTAAGCTGTGAGGAGTAGTACTTTTTTTTGACGACAGTCTCACCGCTGAGAATCTTCTGTACATCTGGAAGGAGATCGCTTTCCTTGGCCTCTTCCAGCTCTGTACCCAAACCCTTCAGCTTCTGGATGCTTTCCCCTTCAAAGACGAAGATGCGGGAACTGCTGGTTTGCCCAGCGATATTTACAGTTTGGGACAATTCGTCCGGGGTGAGTTTGCCAGCCTGGCAGTCCTGCACCTGGGATATTACCTGTTCCCCGATGTCCAGAAGTTTTTGCTGTTCCTGGTCAAAATAGAAGTGGTTGAAGAAGTGGGTCAAAAGGACAGCCAGCACCCCGATGACTAGTATAATGATGGCAAGATAAGTGATAAGCAGCCTTTGGAAAATGCTCCTGTCCATTAAAGAAGAACCTCCATCTTATAATAGTTGGACACCGGGACGGTTCTGCTGTCCAGTCAGGGGATACGAGCGTGGACACCAAAACGGTTCTACTATCCATCGATGTGCCACGAATCAGAAATTATCGGAATAGTTCTGCTGATACACAGGTTTCTACATGACCCTCGCCAAATGTAAAGTGAACTGCAGCCCCGCAGCCCAACTGATTAATTTTCAATTAAAGCAATAAAGCAAACCTGGTACCGTTAATGTTGTTATACGCCTCAATTATCTGATTTACTGCTATTGCTTTTTTCATTTATACAGAGTTGTATAATTTCAGAGAGTACTATTGATGTAACTCTACATCGGGAATTACGTACTAGGGTTACTCCTAAAGAACCTATTAAGCATAAAGCAATAGCACACCCGATATAGACCATCGTCTTGAACGGTATTGTAAATACTACTTTAAGTAAATATAAAGCTATTCCCAGTATAAACGCTACGAGAGCTGACACGACCCCAGTTACTTGGCTGTTTTTATAAAAACCTAAAGCATGGATTTTTAATAGTTTCAAGTCTGATATATCG